>WFMB01000043.1:17329-55274 GCA_009177185.1 Bacteroidales bacterium | reverse complement strand
CATACTTCGTGTTGCTCGAGCAGTTGTAATAGACGCTGTTGGTGGTGCTGTATGCGTTGTCGCCGTTCAGATACTGCTTGGGGTCGCCGTCGGCGAGTTTCGTGAGCTTCTTCAGCGAGGTGAAGTCGGTGCTCACCTCCGTGCCGGCTTCGGGCACATTGAGCGGAATGACGTTGAACCCCGTGCTCTGAGGGCAGGAGCTGTACGCCACCTGATAGGTGCCGTCGCCCACATCCACATAGTTGAACGTGTAGGGGTACTGCTCCGTCCACGTCAGGCCCTCCTCCCTGCAGTTGTCCACGTCGATATCGACGGTCGCCATCTTCATGGCATACTCGAAGTAGAGCCTGTACAGCTCCTCCACGCTCAGCCCCTTCAGGCTCATGAGCACCTCGTTGGCGTCGTAGCCCTGTCCGCCGCCCGGCGTGCCAGCGTCGTGACGCCATATCTTGCCGAGGACCTCGCGGTCGCCGTACTTCTCCACGAGGAAGTAGTGCCACCAGTAGGACTGGTATCGCATCCACTCGTGCGTCATGGCATAGTTGGCGGCGCGGGGGAAGTAAGGCATGCCATACACTATCCAGCTCTCGGTCCACTTCTGCGCCGGATAGGCCTGTGCCGCTTGCCACTGCGCCGTCTGCTCCCACCATCCCGAGCCTTGACCCTGCGGATTGTGGAAGCCTGTGCCACCGCCCAGGTCGCTGTAGCACACATACTGGAACGAGTGCCCGATTTCGTGCGCGATGGTGTGTCCCACGGGCTTGCAGGTGGCAGGGTTAATCCACAAGGCGGGGCAGTTGAAGTCGTAGCCACCGCCATACGCCATCCACACGCTGCTGTGGTTGACGAGAATCATCGTCTTGTACTTGTTCACCTTCGACGTGGGCGAGTTGCCGAAGCCGAGGGTGTTCACGTTGAGCTGGTAGAACATCTCCGCCTTCTCCAGCAGGTCGTCGATGTCGACGTAGAAGAAGTCGGAGGGCGACAGCTCGTTGGGAGCCTTGTCGCCATAGTACTTGTCCCAGTAAACGATGAAATTGTCGTTCTCCTTCGAGCGCGAGCGCGACCAGGTGTACTTGTTGTCGGGGTCGCTCTCCTTGTAGAGCAGCGTGTCGGTGCGCACCCACTTCCATTCGTCGGGGATGTAGAGCGCCTTCTGCGCGCTGACGCTCAGCGCGGCGACGACTGCCGCGGAGAGCGTGAGTATCAGTCTCTTCATAGATGGTTGGTTTAGGGGTTGTTGAAAAAAGGAAGGCTGACACCACGAGGGTGTCAGCCTTCGCTGCTATATAAAGGTTTCAGGTCGGTTAGTCTTCCTTACTTGATGTAGATCACCTCGGCCTTGCCGCCCTGCTTCTTGATGCAGATGCCCTTCACAGGAGCGGTCAGCAGTGTGCCCTGCAGCGTGTAGTAAGTGGCGTTGCCGCCCTCGCTGGCGCTGATGCCGTCCACACCCACCAGCGGAGAGTCCTTCGACACTGCGGTGATGTTGAGCAGCACGCGGCCCGTAGCACCCTCAGCGTCGGTGTAGTCGAACGCCATGCGGATGACCGCCTTGCTCTCGTCGCCGTCAGCGAACGGGATGTCCATCGGGTCGAGTTCCACTGCGCCGTCCTCGTAGGTGAGACCGTAGCAGTCCTCGGGCGCAGCCTCGCCGTCGGTGAGGTTATAGATGGCACCGTTTCTCATCACGAAGGAACTTCCGTCCTCCACGGTGACGTAGGTGGCAGCAGAGTTGGCGAGTTTCGGAACCACGCTCTCCCACTCCTCTTCGTCGATGCCGAGGGCTTCGGTCACGAGGTCCTTCACGTCGTAGCCGTTCTCAACTTCCTGCATCTCCACCATGCGGTCGATGCTGGCGATGATGGTGGCGTTGTTGCCGCTGTTGTTAGGCTCTTCCACATACTTCACGGTCAGTTCATACTTGATGGCCTTCGACTTGTCTGACAAGCCCCAGTAGAAGGTAGAGGTGAACTCTTCGCCCACGGCGCGCTGGCCGGGAATCTGGTCGAAGCCGAAGACACCGTCGTTCAGTTTCCACTCGATGCCGTATGCGTTAGTGCCCCATCCGCCTACGAACGCGGTGCTTGCATACTCGTCGCCGAGGTTGTCCTGTGGCATTGCCATCCAGAAGCCCGTGTTGAAGCCTGTGTTAGGCGCATAGCTTTGTGTGCTTGTCAGTCGTGGCTGTGAGCCAGCGGCAGCAGGTGCTTTCAGGCCCCACACGGTGTATGTGCCTTCGCCAAGGAGCGCCTTGATGCTCTCGATGTTGAGGTCGAGTTCCAGCGTAGCCTTTTCCTCGGCAGACATGTCGCCGTAGTATGCGCCGGATGGCTTCATCTCGAACGTGAGCGGGATGGTGGCAACGATTTCGCCAAACTCATCGTCCACGGTCTTGTCGGGGTCTTCGTCGCCCGCGCCAGCCACGGTGATGGTGGCGTCGATGTTCACAATATAGTATTTGTCAGTGCCGAGGAACACCAGCTGTGTCTTCCAAGGCGTGTCGGCGGTTGCTCCAGAAATCATGTCGGAACCAGCGTGCTGACCGAAACGCCACTCGCCGTTGTAGATGTCGGTTGGGAACATGTAGATGGGCGACGCGTTGCTGTAGCCAGCGATGTAGCCGTCTGCGTCGAAGTAGTAACCGCCAGCTTCGCCCGTCGTGTGGTTGTTGGAGAGATTGCCCTCCGATGCCCATGCGTAGACCTCGTCAAGGTCGGAAGTCTCCACGCCCAGCGCCTCAGCGACAGGGGTCATGTCAAAGGCGATGTCAATGTAAGGCCAACCGCTCTCCGCCTGCTCCATCTTCACGGGCACAGTCTTCTCGCCAGCCAGTGTCATCTCGTCGAACGGAATGGTCTGAGGCTCGCTCACCTCGACCTGCACCTTCACGCGTGCCGCCTTCGTGCCATTCACTATATATATATATGTCCAGTCGGTGTCGCCCACCTTCAGCGCGCCGGGGTACTGACCCGAAACGATGCTGAACTTGCCGTCCGCAAGCTGGATGTCAGGCATATAGAACGTGCAGCCTGCCGACCATGCCTTCGGATAGTTCATGGGGAGCGTTGTCTCCTGGCCGGTGACTTCGTCGTAGGAGGCGTAGCGACCGAACCATCCGTCGGCAGCCGCATCGGCAGGTCTTACCAGTTGGTCGATTGGCGTGTAGATGTACTCGCCAGAACCTTCGGCAGTCTCCTCCGTCTGGATGGCCTGTGTGTAAGTGTTGCTAAGGATTTCCTCGTCGAATGCTGCGGCATCCTCCACGCCGAGAGCCTCGTAGAGACCGTCGAATGTGGCAGAATAGGTCTTGCCTTCATACGACCTGCCCACGATGAAGGGGATGGTCAGCTCGTAGTCCTTCACGATGTCGAACGCAGAGAGCGCCGTCTTCGCTGCTGGAGCCACGTTCTGTGTCACCTCGAAGCTGACTTCCTTACCGTTCACAATCAGATAGAGGGTAGCTTTCAGGACTGATGGCTCATACAGCTGGGCAAACACGCCGGGCATCTGACCCACATAGATGTCGAGAGATTCGGACCATGTCTCGCCCGACTCCTCGTCCTCGCCAGCATCGACGCACTGGAGACCGATGTACCACGCTGAGCCAGCGTCGCCATAATACTGCGGCGTGCAGTCCATGGTCATCCACCATACGACCTCGCCAGCGTTGCCCATGCAGGTGTTGGTTTTCTCGTCACCCACCTGCAAATATACGATACCATTCTCCTGGCCTGTTCCGCTGGCAGCCACCAGCTCTTTCAGAGCCGTGAAGCCATCCAGCCCGAGGGCGGAAACGATAGGAGCCGGGTCGAACGACTTCCGTCCTGCCTCCCAGCCATTGGTCGGCTCTGCGTCAATCACAGCCGTGTACTGCGCCTTAGCCGTCATGCCTACCATCATCATGATGGCGAGCAGCATAAGTTGATGTGTAAACTTTTTCATCATACAGTAGCTAATTAAAAATTGTTATTAAAATGTTAGTTAGTTGTCAGTTGACGGCCCCCTGTTCCGATTTGAAGGGAGACTCCATCACTTCACGTGGGCAAAGGTAAACTTTTTCTCCCCACTTATCAAAATGAATTCAGACTTTTTTCACTCCTTTGGAGTATTTTAGGTGCTTTTTGGACGATATTTGCATTTGCAGGGACATCACCCGTGCCGGCAAGGGGGCGCGGAAGGCATTTTGCGACATTTCTCCGCCCAAAAGGCGACAAAAACGAAGGAGAAAGCAAAAAAACGCGCCGTTTTGTTGCGGATAACTCAAAAAGTCGTACCTTTGCAGCAAGTTCAAGGCGGGCAGATGCTCACCAAGATTCTGCCCTTTGAACGGTGTAAGTTTTTCATCTAATATAGCTAATCTAACAAATTCGGAACGGCACTGCGTGAGCAGCGCCGTTTCTGCGTTTAGGCACCAGGCGAACGCCCCACCCCCTCGGCGGCAGTTCCTGCAACGGGCGCGCCACGTCTCCCCCACCCCCTTCGCAACCCCANGTGCNCACCCTNCNCGAAATAACACGCGCAGNGTGCGCATAANATATCACNCANGGCGGACGATTGAACACGCGCTGGGTGGCGGCATGGAAATCCGCTTTCAACCCCCTCGAATTCGAGGGGGTTAGAACAGAAGCGAGCTTAAACGTCTTTACTCTGTCCCCAATGAAATGGATTGAAACGACCAACGCCATCGGTCTGATTACCCAATCAGAGCGGCTTGTCAAACTCAACCATATCGCCATCCATCAGATGAGTGTATTGGAAAACGACGGTAATGACAGAAAATTGGAGTTGGAGCGATAATTTGTTCCAACAATGATTCATAAAAAATTCATGGTTCATTCACGGCAATTCATGTCAGGGAAAACATGAATTATCATGAATGAACCATGAATCAGACATCAATCAGATGCCCTTCGGACGCTTATCCGAGGAACATGGAACGATAGTCGTCGCAAGGCTTGAAGTAAGGAATCTTGTGGGCCGGAACCACCACCGACTTGTTCTCCTTGATGAGACGTCCCACCTTCTCGGCGCGCTGCTTGGTCGTGAACGTGCCGAAGCCGCGGAGGAACACGTCCTCGCCCGCAGCCGTCTGGTCCTTCACAATCTGCATGAAGGCCTCCACCGCGCGCAGCGCCTTCTCTCTCTCTACACCTGTCATCTTGCTGATTTCAGCAACAATTTCTGCTTTTGTCATTGTCTTTCTGTTTTATTGTTTGGTTGTTGAATGATGCACCCCTATATATATAATAATGTGTAGCCCCGTCGCCTGCCGTCCCACGGACCGACTGGCTGCGAAAGCGACTGCAAAGGTAATATAAATCGTCTAATAAACAAAGAGATAGCGTCCTTTTTTTTGAAAAAAGGACGCTATCTCTTCTTCACCGCCGTCATGCGCCCCTGCGCAGGTAGCACATCCACGCAAAGGGCTTCCGCTCACGCAGATAGGCCGTGTTCCCCTGCTGGCCGTAGGCCTCGCGCNCAAAGNCGATGGAGCGGTAGGCGCGGTGNGGGTCTGCGCCGCGTNGAGACCGCGGCAGGCGCAGCAGCCACTCCGCGACATACCACAGGTAGAATCCCACGGGTGTCAGTTCCCACTGCTGCCACGTGNGTATCTGCTCGTGGCGCAACTCGGCGGCNGTCAGCTCGCNCAGACGGNTGTTGACAAAGAGGACGCCGCCGAGGTTGATGGCGTGGAACGGGAGGCGCGGAAAGTGTCTCGAACGGACAATCACGTTGCTTTATTTGAGCCATTTCTTGACACCGCCCTCGATGACGATGCCCTTGTAGCCCTCGCCCACCTGCGCACCGGTCAGGTTGTAGCGCGCTGCCTTCTGAGCAGCGGCTGGTGCCAGGGGTTTGATGCAGGTGGCAAGCTGCGCAGCCTCGTCAGCGTTGTAGCGACCGCAAATCTGCACGGTGGAGCCGTCGTGGAGGATGTAGCCGTTGGCGGCGGTGAGGTGGCTGCCCAGCTCGTCGAGCGACAGCGTGGAGATTTGCTCCTTCTTGTCGCCGCTCATGCGGTAGGTGCCCGTTGTGGAGGAGAGGATGATGTCGCCGCCCTCAATTCCGTAGGCTGTGCATGCGCTGGCCTCGTCGCCACAGAAGGTTTGTGCCGAGCCGTCGCCGAGAATCTCGGCCGAGAAGGTGGTGCTGAACTCCTTCGTGATGGTGCGGTCGAACCAGAAGTTGCCGTAGAACGTGCCGCCCAAGCAGATTTTGCCGTCAACGNCCGCCATGTCGGCGATGTCGTACTGCGNATACGCGCTGTGCATGTCGGCCTCATAGACNTTGCTCTGCTCCAGGTTCGCCACGGNGCCGGTCACGAGGGCATACTCCTTGTTGCCGCTGTCGTCGGTGGTGATGGCAAAGGAGAACGCTTTCTGTGCGGCAGGTGTGGCAGCGGTCAGGTTGCCAAAGCCGATGAAGGCGTAGTGGAGCAGGCCGCTGGCGTCGATGTCGAAAGCGAGTGCCTCTGGATAGAACTGGTCATAGGAGATGTGCTCGGTGTTCTGCACGGTGAGCACGCTCTGCGTGTTGGCGAGCGTGGCACAGTCGGTGGCGAGGATACCCTTGCTGCGGTTCTCCATATACATGAAGTCGAACACGTTCAGATAGGACGCCTTCCAGCCGAGTTCGGGCACGTTGGCGTTGAAGCTGACAGCGGCGAAAAGCGTGTTGCCGTGACACTTCATGCTGTTCACGGTCACATAGAGGTTCTCGGGGAAGTACATACCCGACTCCAGCAGCTCGGCATCGGCCTCGGCATGGAGCGTCTTCAGGGCTGCCACCTCGCCGTCGGCTGTGAACTTGGCGATGAAGGAGACGGCATCGCCGCTAATCGTGGCTGCATCGCCAGCGGCAGGCTGGAGCGTCACTGCATCGGTGTGTGTGCCAGCCACATAGAGGTTGCCCTCGGTGTCGGTCGTCATGGCGGTGACAACGGCTGCGCCCACGAAGGAGGCGACCCACTGCTCACTGCCGTCGGCGGCATACTTGACCACGAGCGACGACAGCATGCCGTCGGTGTCGGGCAGGTTCTTGCCAGCGAAGGCGAACACCTTGTTGTAGGTCATCGAGGCATAGACAGAGCCATCGGCAGCCACCGCCGTGTGCAGACCTGCCAAGTCGGCAGGCTGTTCGGACGAGACAGGCTCGATGCTCTTGGTCCACGAGCCGAACGGAGCGTCGGCTGCATCTTGGGCAGACAGACTTACGGCAGCTGCGAAAGTTGCCAAACTGAGTAGAAGTTTCTTCATAAGTGCTTGTTATTTAATGGTTAATGAAAAATGTGTTGCATGGTCATTCGCGCCGGGATAGCTCCCAACGCTCTATCTCGGGGTTCGCCTCCACGGCCTCGGTGGGGAAGCGCATGGTGTATTTCTCAGGCGTGAGGGTGTAGGTCTCGCCCTCGTCAATGACGCCATTGCCGTTGTCGTCGTAGGTGCGGACAAGGGTCGGGCGGTCGGTGCGGCGCAGGTCGTGCCAGCGGTGTCCCTCGAAGGCGAGTTCGCGAGCACGTTCGTCAAGCACCTCTGCCAGCAGTTCCTCCTGCGTCATGTCCGCCATGAGGGCGAGCGTGGTCTCAAGGGCGGATGCGTTGAGACGCTTCTGGAGCAGCGGCAGCAGGTAGGTGTCGATGGCGGCGGCACGTTCGTCGGCCGACACTGCCAGGCGCACGGCACACTCGGCGGCGGTGAGGTAGGACTCGGCGGAACGGAAGGAGCAGGAGAACTCCTCGTCGCCGCCTTTCAGCAGCGAGTAGCTGGAGGTGGTGACACGCTTGTAGAACTTGCTGCGGCGTTGGTCGCCCGTCCGATAGAGGGCGATGAACTGCGGGTCGGGCATGCTGATGGCGGTGTAGAGGTTGCTGGAGAACTTCTCCAGTGCCACGATGCTCTCGACCGACTTGTAGCTGTTGGGCAGCGTCGATGAGGTGTTGAGGTCTTCCAGCTCGCCATGGGCCTCAATGACGGCACGGGCGGCGGCGAGGGCATCGGCGTAGCGACCCATATATAAATATGTACGCGCCAAGAGGGCATCGGCAGAGATGATGTTGAAGCGGTAGTTTTCGCCTGTCTGCCATGCCGCCACGTTCAGATACTCCTTGGCACGGGCGGCATCCTTGAGCACCTGCTGGTAGAGCGTCTCCACCGACGAACTGGGGGGAATGCGTGTCACATCGGCGGCGGTCATCATGGGCACGCCGCGTGTGGCGGCAGGCTCGCAGTGGGTGTAAGGCTCGGCATAGAGGCTCACCGCCAGGAAGTGGGCGTAGGCGCGCAGCATGTAGCTCTCGCCCACCATCTGCCTCACCTCGGCAGTCGTGGCGTTGGTGATTTCGTCCTGATGCTCAATGATATAGTTGGCGATGTAGATGGCGTGGTAGTAGTTGCGCCACGAGAAGTAGTCGGTGGTGGGCGATGGGTTCTCGTCCTTCCACCGCCAGAGGTCGAGATAGGCATCGAGGTCGGTGGCGGACGACTTCGCCTTGGTCATCAACAGCTCGTCGGTGCGCAGCGTGGTCAGATAGCGGTCCTTGCTGAAGTATTTATACTCGTAGGTGAGCAGGGCGCGGTACTCCTCGCCCGTCGTGGCAATCACCTTGCCCGTCGGAGTGATGTCGAGAAAGTCGTCGCAAGCGGTCAGCGACACGGCTGCCACGAGGGAGAGTATGATGTTCTTCACTTTCATGTGCTTGGGTTTATGAGGGGTCAGAAGTTTACGCTCAGGCCGAAGATGAAACTCTTGGGGATGGGCTGTGCGTATGGGTTGCCCATCGTCTCGGGGTCGAGGTAGTTGTCATAGTCGGAGGCGATGACGAAGAGGTTGCGCGCCTCGAGGGAGAGGGAGGCGGAGGTGATGCCCACGGGCTGGAGCCACTGCTTGGGGATGCGGTAGCCCAGACGAAGGGACTGCAAGCGGCAGTAGTTGCGGTTGCGCACCCACACGTCGAGCATCGAGAAGGTCTGGTACTCGGAGAAGTGGGTGTAGGCCGAGGCACGTTCGGGCGTGCTGACCATGAGCGAGGGATAGGCGGCGGAGGAGCCGGGCACGGCCTTGCCTGCCGTTGCGTCGTCGGGCACGAGCCAGCGGTGCAGGATGTCGCGGCTGGTGTTCTGACCGCGGTCGAAGTAGGTGGGCGAGTAGCTGGGCTGCACACGCACCTTCATGCCGAGGTTGAACATGAAGTTGAGGGTGAGCTGCCATTCTTTGTACTCGAAGGTGTTGATGAAGCCACCTGCACATTTCGGCTCGTCGGTGCCCATGTAGGAGTAGAGACCTCGCTGCTCTTCGGCGGTGAGGGTGGAGGCCCCGAAGCGGTTGAGCTTGAAGAACTCCTCGGCGGTCTGCACGCCGCCGTCCTTGGCGCGGAAGAGCGGATAGCCCTGCTCGTCGATGCCGGCGGTCTTGTAGGCGAAGACTGCGCCCACGGGGTAGCCCTCGCGGCTGGGCGTGGTGGCGTTCTCCGCCACGGTCTCGTTGAGTATCTTGTTCTTGTTGAAGCCAAGGTTCACGCTGGTGGTCCAGGTGAAGTGCTTGGTGCTGACGTTGCGCGTGTTGAGGGAGAACTCCCAGCCCGTGTTCTTCATCGACGCCCAGTTGATGGTGGTCATGGCGAAGCCCGTCTCCAGAGGCAGCTGGCGCGAGGAGATGAGGTCGGTGCTGCGGCGGTAGTAGTAATCTGCGCCGAGGCGGATGCGGCCGTCGAGGAAGGAGACATCGAGACCTGCGTTCACGTTCTCGGTCTTCTCCCATCTGAGGTCGGGGTTGGGCGCGGTCTCGGCGGCGATGACCGTCTCCACGTTGCCTGGCAGCACGGTGAGTTTGTCGAACGTGCCGATGAGGTAGGGCGACGTGTTCTTGTCTATGTTGCCCTGCAATCCGTAGGAGGCGCGCAGGTTGAGCTGGCTGAGCCACGTCGCGCTCTGGAGGAACTGCTCCTCCTTGGCACGCCACAAGCCGCTGACGGAGTAGAGCGGCAGGTAGCGGTACTTCTTGGCGACACCGAACACGTCCGAGCCGTCGAAGCGCACGCTGGCACCGAGCGTGTAGCGATACAGGTAGGTGTATGCGCCCGTGGCGAACCAAGACACATAGGCGTTCTCCGTGTGCGCCTCCTCGTGGAGGGGGTAGCGCTTGCCGATGCTCTCGGTGGGGAAGAGGACGGGCTGCGTGGTCAGCGTTCGTGCGTCGTATCCATAGGCGGTGGAGGTGAGCAGATTGCCCTCCACATGGCGCACCTCGGTGCCGCCCATCAGTTCGAGGTCGTGCGTCTCGTTGATGCGCTGCGTCCATTCGAGCATCGCCTTCCATGTCCACTGGTCGGTGTTGCTCTCCGACTGCTTCTTCATGCCGCCGTCGGGGAAGATGCTCTTGCGCTCGCCGTCAATCATGTAGGTGGCGTATGCCTTGGCCTTGCGCATGGCGTAGGTGTCGTGCCCTGCGTAGCGACTGAGGGTGTAGTTGTCGTGTTGCAGACCGAACTGGCTGGTCAGTTTCAGGTTCTTGGTGAACGTCAGCTCGGCATCGAAGATGGTCATGACGCTGCGGTCGGTGCGCTCCTTGGCGGTGTTGGCGCGCTCTTCAAAGATGTTGAAGTCGGGCACTTCCTCCTCGCGTCCCTGCACGTTTCGGTCGTAGATGTAGCGTCCGTCGGCATCGAAGGGCTGCGCGTAGGGGTTTGCCAGGCGGGAGTAGAAGACGGGGTTGGTGAATCCGCCCGAGTCGGTCATGTAGCTCTCCTGTTTGCGCTGGTTGGCAAACAGGCTGACACCCAGTTTCAGCACGCGGTTGAGCTTGAAGTCTGTCTTGAGGGTGACGTTGTAGCGGTTGTTCTCCACGCCCACCACGGTGCCTTGCTCGGTGTAGTAGCCCGTCGAGGCGTAGTAGTGCGCCACGTCCGAACCGCCGCTCACGCTGGCGTTGTACTCTTGGTTCCACACGTCGCGGAAGAGGATGTCGTTCCAGTCGGTGTTGATGTGCCGCAGACGGCTGATGCGCTGCTGCGCGTCGGGCGAGAGCGCGTCCCAGCCGCCAGCCTTGTAGGTGTCGAACTCGCCGAGTTCGTCGAGGATGTTTGCCACCCCGCCCTTGTGCTGGCGGTAGGTGTAATCGGTCTTGAGCAGGTCGAGTTCGAGACCTACTTTCTCGTTGGCATTGAGGAGGTTCAGTCGGTCAATATCGACGCGCGGCGTGTAGGTCAGCTTGGTGGAGAAGTTCACCACGGTCTTGCCGGCCTTTCCCCTCTTGGTGGTGATGACGATGACACCGTTGGCGGCACGTGCGCCGTAGATGGCGGTGGCCGCCGCGTCTTTCAGGACGGTGATGTTGTCGATGTCGGAGGGGTTCAAGCCAGCGATGCTTGTCTGATAGATGTCGTCAATGTCGTTGAGGTCGTCGATGGCAGGTATCTCGTTGCCCTCCATCGGGATGCCGTCGAGCACCCAGAGCGGCTCCTGCACGCCGTTGATGGAGGCTGTGCCGCGGATGCGTATCTTGGCTGGTGCGCCCGGTGCGCCCGATGCCGACACGGACGAGAGGCCTGCCACCTGCCCTGCCAGTGCCTGGTCGATGTTCTTCACGGCTCCGACGGTCTCGTCCGAGATTTTCACCTCGGCGACGGCTGCCGTGAGCTTGCGGCGGTCAATCTTCTGATAGCCCGTGACGATGACTTCGCCCAGTCCTTTCGACGTGGGGTGGAGTATCACGTCATACTTGCTCTGATTGGGTTTCAGCGTGATGGTGTACGGTTCATACCCCATGTAGCTGACCGTCACTTTCCTGGCGTCAGTCGGCACGGAGAGGGAGTAATGCCCGTCGAGGTCGGTCACAGTGCCCACCCTCGCCTTGCCCTCGCCCACAGCGATGGTTGCGCCTATCATCGGCTCGCCTTGGAATGCTCCGTCGGAGACCGTTCCTGTGATGGTGCGCTCCTGTGCCCGTGCCACGAGGGTGGCGGTCAGGAGGATGAGGAGGAGTGTATGTAGTTTCTTCATGTTTCAGGGTTAATCGGTTGGTGCTTAGAGTCTTCTACTTGCTGAGTCCGAGCGCGGTCTGTATGCGTAGAACCATGTCGTCGTAGTGCATCTGAGTGGCGACATCGCCCGAGTTCGCCTTCGCCTTGCAGAGGCGGAGGATGCGCATCAGCTCGCCGCGTTTCAGGCTGATAGCGTCGGAGGTGCGGCTAATCTGGGTGGTGGTGATGTCGAGCGTGCGAGGACGTGAAGAGGAGAGTCCGTCGGTCGGTTCAGGACACAAGGTGCCTGTCCACGGCTCGTCCATCAGGCTCTTGTTGATTTTCACGCCTTCGNTCTCGGCCCCTGCCGTGATGAGCGCGTCGAGGAANCTCTTTTGGNNGCTGCGNTCCNCCACGTCGAGCCGCTGCCCTGCCATCGTCTTGGCGAAGATGGCCTGATGCAGCATCTGCATNATGTCCACGGCGGTGAAGGCCTCCGCGCCGTTCTCCCACTCGTTCTCATACATGCGCATCAGCCGCTCGTTGGCAAGTAAGTCCCACAGCACATAGTTGTGCTGGTTCTTGAGCAGCATGGCAGGCTCCTGCTCCACGGTGCCGTTGGGCGTGTCGCGCAGCAGATAGACCTGCCGAGACAGGGGCGCGCCGAAGAGCCACTGGGGAAAGCGGAGGCACTCGTCGATGAGGAACTGCACGGCCTGCCGCTGGCGCGACTTCTCCACATGGGTGTAGGCAGGTTTGGCAGGGTCGCCATACCAGTCCACCATGGGGCGGTCCATGTAGATGCCGCCCACGTTCGCCATGACGTGATAGAGGTAAAGCCCCCACTGGTAGATGACGGCGGCATAGAGCGCGGCAGNCTCGTCATAGGTCTGGTCAGGCTCGCCCGTGCGTGTCCACTCCACGATGTGTGGCACGACGCGCTTGAGGTTGGCGATNCCGAGCGTGGCGGACTCGATGGGGTTGTCGCCCAGGTCTTCCGACAGGGCACGCGGGTCGATGGCGGTGCGGCGNGACTGGGTTTCGCTGTATCGGTACTCCTTGCCCGTGTGTCGGGACAGGAAGTCGGAGAGCTGCCTGCGTTCGTCGGTGCCCTGCGGAAACCAGCGGTAGCCCCACTCTATCGCCATGAGGTCGTAGGGACCGATGCCGGGCGACATGACCTTCACGCCGTCGCCTGGCTGCGCCACATAGTTGAATCGGGCATAGTCCATGATAGAGGCCGAAGTGCCGCCAATGCGCTGCGTGAACGTGGCGGAACGGAGCGAGTCGGTCGGATAGGCCGCCGAGGCTATCATGTTATGGCGCAGTCCCAGCGAGTGCCCCACCTCGTGACACGCCACGAAACGGGCGGCGTCGCCAATCAGCTCGTCGGGCAGCTGGAGCGTGCGGGCACGGGAATCGACCGCCGCGGTCTGCACCATGACCCACTCGCGGATGAGCGACTGCACGTTGTGCCACCAGATGATGTCGGCCTCCAGTATCTCGCCCGTCCGAGGGTCGATGGTGGAGGGGCCCATGGCGTTGGCCTTCTCCGACGCCACATAGGTGAGCACCGAGTAGCGCATATCGTCGCCATACACATCGAGCGTGTCGTCGGGCACGAGCGCCTGCACGGCGTTCTTGAAACCTGCCTGTTCAAAGGCGCGGTTCCAGTCGGTGATGCCCCTCACGATGTGGGGGCGCAAGTGGGCCGGCACGGTCCTGTCTATATAGAACGTGATGGGCTTTCGGGGTTCGACCAGCTCGCCGCGCAGATAAGCGGCAGTGTCGGCCGGCTCAAGCCGCCAGCGCGTGATGTAGTTCACGTGCTCCACGCTCTGCTGGCGGTCGTCATACCGGGTGGCAGGCGTGGAGAAATAGCCCACGCGCCAGTCCTCGCGCCGTGTCGCCATCGGCACGTCGGGCAGCAGGCAGAGAGCCGTGCTCACGGTCACGGTGAGGTTCACCTTGCTGCTCCCCTCCGTCACCCGGGTGGTCAGCTCCGAGAGAGCCACCACGCTCCGCTCATAAGCCTTCACGCTCACGATGCGCGAAAGCTCCGCCACGGGCGACGTGCCGATGTTGATGGCGTTGAACACATCGTTCAGCACGTTCTGCCTGCCGTTGAAGAGGTCATTCACCTTGATGACCACCGTGCTGGAATCCCTCGCCACCGCCTCCACCGCGAAGGTGGCAAGCAGGGGGTCCACATAGTTGTCAGCCACCGAGGCAGCCATCAGCGAGCCGCTCGGAGCCTCGGGCGTGACACGCTGCTGGCGCATCTTCACCCTCCCCGCCCCACGGTCCCACTCGAAGCGGACCATCTGATTCTCATAGTTGATGCCACGGTTCGCGCTCGCCTCGTTCAGCTCGGCAGGCACCTGCTGCAGCTTGTTCGACACGAGGAACACCCTTCCCATCAGCCCCACGGGCATCTCCAGATAAGTCGTGTCGCCCCTCTGCACCACGTTCATCACTCCCCGCATCTCCACCGAGTCGCGGCCCGTCAGCACCTCATAGCGCGACGGAGCAGCCACAGCGGCCTCATGCCTTCCTTTCCTACCCTTGCGCGGAGCCATCGCCCACGCATCCGCCGCCGACAGCCCCATGGCGGCCAGCAGCGCAACAGCCAGTATCCTATTTATAGATGATGTCATAATGACTGCAAAAATAGGCAGAAATCCACACAAAGCCAAGATTTCCAGCCAAAANGTNCCACGCGTTACANATTTNTTCGTATCTTTGCAGCAAGGGGAGGACGATTCCCCCCCCCTCACGTTTTCAACAAGCCCTATGNACNTCGACATCATNNCACCCATCCNCCNCGCCATCTTCGTGACAGGCGGCGGAACGAACTGCGAGAACATCATCCGCCACTTCCAGAACGACCCCGACGTGGAGATACCCATCGTCGTCAGCAGCCGCGCCGACGCGCAGGCCATCACACGCGCCCAGCGCCTGGGCGTGCCCACCACCGTCATCACCCGCCAGCAGCTCAACGACGACCCCGACCTCGTGCTCCGCACCGTCCACGGCTGCGACTACATCATCCTGGCAGGCTTCCTGCCCAAGGTGCCCGGCTACCTGGTGGAGCGCTACGCCCAGCGCATCATCAACATCCACCCCGCCCTCCTGCCCAAGTTCGGCGGCAAAGGCATGTGGGGCCACCACGTACACGAAGCCGTCCACGCCGCCCGCGAGACCCGCTCAGGCATCACCATCCACTTTGTCAACACCGAGCTGGACGAGGGCGAGCACATCGCCCAGTTCGCCGTCCGCCTCGACCCCTCCGACACCCCCGACGACATCGCCGACAAGGTCCACCAGCTGGAAATGAAGCACTTCCCCTCCGTCATCGAGCAAGTCATCAAACGAAAGATACAGTAGAGCACTGGAAGCGTACACATTTTAACAATCTGCAAACGGCATGACAAGCGAACCAGTCGCAACTTGCGACCAACTGCCCGAAGTCAGCAACATACAGCCGAAGATTCAGGTCATAAGAGGCCGTCAAGTCATGCTTGACAGCGACTTGTCCGCATTGTACGGTGTGGAAACGAGAAGGCTGAACGAGCAGGTGAAACGCAACATAGAGCGTTTCCCTGATGATTTCATGTTTCAACTTCGCAAAGATGAACGTGATAACTTGATGTCGCAAAATGCGACATCAAGTTGGGGCGGCACCCGAAAACTGCCCTATGCGTTCACGGAACAAGGCATAGCCATGCTCAGTTCGGTGTTGAAATCAAAAACCGCCGTTGAAGTGAACNTNCGCNTCATGAGNGCTTTCGTGTCTATGCGCCGCTTCATTACCAGTAATACGGAACTATTCCAACGTCTTGAAACAATCGAATACCACCAACTGGAAATGAAACAAAGTGACCGACAGACGCATCGACGAAGTTTTCAAGCGGCTGGATGCCAACATTTCCCCTATGCAGGGCATCTTCTACGACGGACAAGTCTTTGACGCTTACCACTTCGTCGCCGACTNGNTACGACAGGCTCAGCNTTCAATCGTACTANTTGACAACTACACGGACGACACCGTACTTACATTGCTTGACAAACGAGCAAACGGAGTTACAGCAACCATCTACACACAGCGTATCAGCAACCAATTNCAGTTGGANATTGACCGCCACAACACTCANTACCCACTCATTGAGATAAAGCAANTTAACAAGGCACACGACCGCTTCCTCCTCATCGACGACTCAGTGTATNATATCGGAGCATCCATCAAAGACTTAGGTAAAAAGTGGTTTGGCTTCACATTCATGCAGGACATAACAGCAACCGAACTCATCAAGAAAATAGAGAGCCGATTTTAGAAACAAACACTCTTGGACTCCCCAACGGCTGGCAATGCTCTCCAATCTATCACAAATTCTATCCAATAGTATATATATCGCCCTTCCATTCCTCCCCCACACGGACACCCTGCGCGAAATAACACGCGCAGGGTGTCCGTATTATTTCACGCAGGGCAAGCGATTGCACACACGCAGGGTGAGCACAACACACCCTGAACGAGCCACGCCAATCCCTATAGTGACCAAAGGAATGAAAACATCATCCGATGCCAAATCTATTTGCTCTATTTGCAATCTTTATAATAAAATCCAGCTAATGATAACTCTCATCTTCATCCTTTCAAAAATCAAGTCTTCTTAAACACCTTATAAACATAAGAATACGACTGTTCCTCCAATTTCCCCGCAGCAATAGCAGCATCTATGTTCCTTTCAGCTCGTTCAATAGCTAAAGCAAGCTTCCCTCCAGCACACAGATTCTCCACCCATATAGAATCTTTCAGACACTCCTCGCTTTTCAGCAACTTTCCCAATGACTTTTCTGGATGAGCAAAACATGGTTTCAAGTGTCTTGCCAACACGTTCGAGACATCCCCATAGCTTTTCAGCAGTTTAGTATAATCCACAAAGTGCAGCAAGAACCAATACTCAATGCTGGGCATGCTCGGGCATATCGTAACAATTCCATTTGAGATTTCTGTCTGAAATTGTTTTTCAAAAGACTCATGCTTCTTTAACAATGTTGTATTACCGCGTATCGTATCCCAATCAAACACACAAAATATCTTGGCATCATGATTTGAACTCAATATCTCTTTGATTCTTTTAGGGAAAGCCTCGGTATAATTCGATTCATCCCCGAAAAATTTTGGCCTTATGTTGAATTTGAAATCAGTAAGATCGTTGATGTGTACGAAGTAATAGCGTTCTGTATTGGTACNACNANCGATTAAGAAAGGNTACAACTNCCNCATTTCCCTTGTCCCATCATCTTGTCCAGACAAAGGAGCGGCAACAACCTCAAAGTACTTCTGCCGCTCGACACTCTCCGCAAGTTCCCTTTCTTTCATGATCCCATGGTTGCACCAAAGCGTTTGTTACGATAAGCCTCCCTGATAGACGACAAACGATTTACGCCTCTAAAATCAGTAAGTTTATATAGTTCTGTCACGCCAGACTTCTTTTTCTCCGTAAACCATACCGAATCTTTCCTAATCAAATCATCTACCAAATCCAGCAAGCCATCATCATGTGTCGTGACAATAAGCTGAGACCTTGAATGGACCTTCAAGTATTCAAACAGAATCTTTTCCAACAACATCGGATGCAGTGATGTTTCCAATTCATCTATTGGCAACACAGCTTCTCGTTTAAGCACTTCATATACGGCGGCCTCAATTCCAAAAGTTCTAATCGTACCAGTAGATTCATACTTTGTATCCATCTGATAGATTTCCATCCCATTACTGTTCTCCACCGTATGCTCAAATGTCGTTTGAATCTGCTTTATTGTACGCTCCTTCTTTATACGTTCAATCTCCCTAATAGCAGCCTCGTCGGTATCATCATTATCCTCTGTCAAAAATTTGACAATTTCATCTGTAAGTTGTTTATTGATAACATTCGACGCTATATCAGTGATATTGAAATCCGCCGCACGCAAAAAATCCAAGATATAATTAACCAACTCTTGATTCTCCGAAGCTCGTTTCTGGGCATACGAAGTGAGTCCCATTGTCGGGGATATAATAGGCATCAATTGGGTCCGCATCCATTCTTTTGCGGCATCAATGATAGGAAGACTCACATTCACCTGGTTGCGCGCTACAAAAAACGATGTGTTTTTCAAACAATTCACGCTGATCATCTCTCTTGCAGCGACACTAATTTCCTCCGCCTCAGGATTAAACTGAATATCCGACTGCCCATTCTTCAGAGTCCTTTCAAACAACATAACAGGCTGTGTTGTCTTATAGTAAGACAGCTTTTCCAAATACACTTGATGCTGATCCAATTCAAGCTGATACCAATACTTTGTGTCATTGACAAAAAACACCAGTTCGAAAGATGAAGGTTCGTCTGCCGACGCTCTATCCAGCTTAAAGGGCACAACCCCAGTTTCCGAGTCCAAATCCACATGCTTAGAAGACCAGAAATAAGATAAGAAATCAAAAACACCCAACAGATTCGACTTCCCCGAAGCATTATAGCCATATATGACAGCAAAGCGCAACAGCCTCGTATTTTCATTGATTGTAAAAACCTGCGATTCTTCCGCAAATTTGTCATTAGTAGCCTCAAAAGAGAAACTCACCTCATCCTTAAACGATAGGAAGTTCTTAATCTTTATTTCCTGTATCATATATTATTAGTTGTTCTTGCAAATATCCAAATAAAAATCCAAACACCCTGCGTTTTATCTAAAAAAATGCGTCATTTTTGCAATTTTTTAATGATAAAATCCATTGACAGGTTTTTCTCACCCCGTCCTTCTCACCACTCGCCCCTATACAAACACACCCCAACGCACACAAACGTACATCCGCCAACGCGCGGCATCGTACCTTTGCAGCGTGAAAAAAAGAAATCGGGAGGGGGCACGCCGGGGCGGGGCACACACCACACACACACATGATTACTCACACATTATTATAATAATAAGAGAAAACAAACACCATGAAACAACACCTATGGAAAGCAGTCGAACTGATTTGTTACATCCTTAAAATCGCCATCCAATACTATGACAAGAGGACAAAGAAACCACAATCCGCTCAACATCCGCAGGAATGACCGCACCCGATGGCTGGGGCAGAAGCCAAGGCAGCTGGACCGCGAGTTCGTCCAGTTCCAGAGCGACCTCTTCGGCCTGCGAGCCGCCTTCCGCATCCTGCGCACCTACCTCCACCTGCACGGACTCTGCACCCTGCGGCAGGTCATCTACCGCTGGGCGCCGCCCGAAGACGGCAACAACACCGAGGCATACATCAGCATCGTCGCCGAACGCGCCAACGTGCGTCCCGACGCCTATCTGCAATGGACCGACGAGAACGCCCTCGTCAGCATCGTCGCCGCCATGGCATGGGTGGAAAGCCACATCAACTTTACCGACTCCGACCTCCTGCACCAGGCCTACCAGCTGGCAAAGTGAAGTTTAGGGGTGAGAGGTAAGAGGAATGTTTAGGGAAACAGGCATCCTCATCAGGCACACCCACACCCCTCTCACCTCTAACCCCTAACTACTAAAAAAACCTAACCACTAAACATCCCTCTCACCTCTAAATACTCACTCCACATGACCCTACACCTCATACGCTACCACACCGACCACGAGCAACTGAAAGGCAGCCTCCTCATCGACGGCACACCTTTCTGCGAGACACGCGAACCCGGACGCATGGCAGGACGGAACGCCCACCTGCCACCAGGCACCTACAGCTGCCGCTGCCACCCCACACGCTTCTCGCCCATGACCCTCCGCGTGTGCCGCCAGCGAGGACAAAGCACCATCCACTTCGGCTGGAACACCCTCAGGCAATGGCTCAGCGGCACCATCTGCGTGGGCATGGCAAACATCGCCGACCCGCCCGAGGAACGGCAACTCACACGACAGCAGGAAACCTTCGACCAGCTCACACAGCGCGTCTATCACGCCTACGAGAATGGCGAAGGGATAGAATTAACAGTTAGTGGTGAGAAGTGAGTGGTAAGAGGTGAGAGGAATGTCAGGGAAACAGGCATCCTCATCAAGCACACCCACGCCCTACCCCCCTAAACATCCCTCTCACCCTAACCCCTTACCTCTTACCTCTAACTACTAAAAAAACTTATNCATCAACCCTTAAAAACCANTCTACAACTATGNGACTCCAGTATCGCAAAGCAAAAGTAGCACTCAACTNCCGTGACAACAAACCACAAGNGTTCAAACTCGTGCAGCTCACCTACCCAGCCGTCACCTCCGAACAGCTCATCGCCGAATGCGCCACCGCCTGCGGCGTGAACCCCGCGCAGACCAAGGTCGTCATCGACGCCCTCGTCGACCGCGTGGCGCACTACATGGAACTCGGCCACGGCGTGAAGATGGGCAACTTCGGCTCGTTCAAGCCCGTCTTCACCTCCAAGGTGGCAGAGACCCTCGAAGAAGCCACTCCCGACACCATCAAGGTGAAGAAAATCCAGTTCTTCCCCGGCAAGGCCTTCAAGTCCATGCTGCAAGAGCTGAGCATCAGCGGCGCGACCGAGGCCATCAACGCCAAGGACACTGCCCCTGCCGCTGGCAACGAGGACTAAACGACCGCCGACCCCTCGCCCTCACGCAGGGCACAAACAAAGCGAACCAGACACGTTGGGTGTGCGTGTCTGGTTCGCTTGTCGGTATTGTGTCTCTGCCCCCTGAAGGGACAAAGCGTCACTTAGTAGAGAGGACCTTCGTTGACATCTTCGGTCGTCCACTTGAATCCGTAATTCGCGTCCTGTACCCACAGGTCGAAATTGCGATAAGCCGATTCAATCTGCTGCATCTCCTTCATCCAACGCACATTCTGTCCGTTAGGGATACAAATTTTCTGAGGAGCCTTGGTCAAACTGTTACCGCCCGACTTTGGCAGGAGAATAACATTCCTCTCCGCTTTGTTCTCGGGAGCTCGCTTCTCCACATAGATGTCAATATAGTTAGGGTCTGGTTTCTCAATCCACATCGGAATCTCAACATCCTTAGGCGCAGCCGTGTTTCCTGTGCCGACGTTGATAGGAACAATCGCGTCAGAACCCAAAAGCTTGTGTGCCTCGTAAAGGTCATTTTCAGCGTACTGGAAATAGATTGGCAGCGTACCACCAGCAGCTTGTACACGCACATGAGCGACATAGTTCCATGGTTCGCCTGTGAAATACACATCAAACACAAGGTCGTTGAAGTCAAAGTCGTTCGTGTTGCCGAGGTCTTCACACATGATACGATACCAAGTCTCCCCTGTTGGCGTTTCAGGATCTTCCGACGTGCCTGGGTGTCCCTCAGTCAGCGTCACAATCCAGTCGCTGTAGTAGCCATCAGCAATCAAACCTGGCTTAATCCAATTTTTAAATTGTTCTTCATNAGGCAGATNNCCANGCTGCAGNAGCTGACNNATTTCATCGTCGCTGGGTCTGTCTTGAANCTCCTTTTTACCGNCATACNCTGATNCGTTCTNATCGTATGCGTATGTGTTGAGCGCNTTTTTCAAGTATCTGTATGTNTGNCCTTNNAACTCAAAGGTTTTATAGCCAATAAAGACACCACCATTGTNCCAATCGTATTCAGCATCATAAATTTCANCACCCNTAAGGTTGGTAAAGTCGAAGCCCATGTATGAGCGATTCAGACCGTCATTAAGACAATCACCGTTCAACCCCTTGGCATTTGCCCAGTCACGAATAACTGTCCAAGACACCAATACAGAATTGTAGTGATTTTGATTATCCATGGCGCTATGATAGCCGAAAGAATGAGTAGAAGAGTTCACCATCAGCATGCGACCCGCCCAGTCTTGGTTGTCGCTGTTGTTGGAGTTATTGATGTGGTCATCCACCCCATTGGCATCGCGTGACATCAGGTAGTCCATTTTATCACTGCCTGTGAATTCCTCTTGGTCATTAGCCATGGTGTATTTCTCTGGCGTCTGAGAGCCGGCAGTGTTAGTGCCGCCCTTATATACCTGCTGAATCCAGTAGTTTGTCCACGAGGGGTCAGTGTATTCAAAATCCTTGTTCTGCTGGAAGTATTGGCGCACGACGTCTTTCTGCTCTTCAGTGAGAGCTGGAGGAATGTTCCAACCCTCGCTTACCCACAGGTTACCCTCTGGCTTCGCACCGCGCGTCTTTGCGCCTGCCTCTGCACCGCCAAAACCCCATGTGTGGCTGTCATCTATCTTGCCATATCGAGCCTCGAAGTTCTCTGTGTACTTTTCCATGAGTTGCAGCTCTGACGGGGTGTAGTCACCTGCGCCAGCCCCAACCAGCCCGGGGTCGTACTCGCTGCATGCGGTCAGCATCACTATGCCAGCAGCAACCGAAAGGATTTGTCTGTTATTCATACCATTTGATTGTTTTAGAGTTGTTTATAGCCGTCTGTTTTTTATCATATCAGGGGGCAAAGGTAATAAACTTATGGCATTCAAACCAAGAAAAACGACACTTTTTTGTATGATTTTGGTTTTCAGCGACTCTTTTGTTTCGTATCTGCAAGTTTTTCCGTAACTTTGCCACACAATAAGAAACAAGAACTGACCACAAGGTATAATATGATGTACGCGTATAAGATGAGGAAATGCGCCGTCGCGCTCGCCGCCGCGCTTGCCTGCCTGTCGGCAGGGGCGCAGACCGATGCGGAACGTGCCCAGCAAGCGGCACGGGAGGCTGCCGCCAAAGCCGCGGAGGCGCGTCGGAAGGCGACTGTCGAAGCCACCAAGAACGGGCTGAGGCCTGTCTTCAGCGAGGAGGCCACCCGACTGGCAGAAGAGCAGGCGAGGCAGAAGCAGAATGCGCGCGAGCNGATGAGCCGCAAGGCGAGGAAGGGTGNGGTGAGCGACTCGGNATGGAGGGCGGAGAACCGCATGAAGCTGCAGACATGGAGGCGCAAGCTCTTTGTGGGCGCGCAACTGGGGAGCAACTTTGCCTTTGCGGATAACATCACCGACCACCCGCCGTTCCGATGGGGAGAGGCGTGGGGCGTGGGCACCAACGTGTATGTGGGCAAGTTCTTCTCGCGCGGATTCGGCGTCAGGGGCAGNNTGNGCTATCAGAACGTGAGAAACCGCGTGGNNCGCGAGACGGTGGAGGAGGCGTGGATTCCGAATCGGATATACAGCGGAAACGGCTTCTTCCGCTTCAACGTGCTGGAACTGAATGCCGATGCTCTCTTCGACATCAGCGGCACCAGCTACTCGAACCGCTTCCACCCGTTCCGTGTACACTTCATCTTGGGAACGGGGCTGTCCATCGCCGGGAAGAAGAAGCTGCACGGCGACTTGCTGGTGCCCGACGACCGCAACGAGGAGGGTCAAATCAAGCTCAATGGCGACTTTTACCCCAGCTTTGAGAACCGCGTGGAGACCAAGACGCATGCCCTGTGGACGCTCCGCACGGGCTTGCTGTTCGACTACCGTCTCAGCCAGCACCTCTCTGTCAACATGGAGGGCACTGCCACGTTCTCAAACGACAACTTCGAGGGCATCAAGTTCGACGAGCCTTTCGACATCCTGCTGAAAGGTTCTGTGGGCGTGACGTATTGGTTCTGAGTCGGTTTAGATATTAGTGGTTAGTGGTGAGAGGTGAGAGGAATGTGAAGAAGACAGGGATACCCACCTACCCCACATTCCTCTCACCTCTCACCTCTAACTTCTAACCACTTCTACTTACTTCCCTAAGCCAGGCAACCAGTCGGAGAAGTCGCCCTTCATGCTCACCACCGTGGCTTTGGGCTTGGCGTAGAGCACGACCACCACGAGCGAGGGGTCATTCTTCGACTGCATCACCATGATGTTCTGCCCACCTTCCACCGTGTTGACAACCTGCTTGAAACCAGCGTCTTCCAACTGCTTGGGCAGTTTCGTGCCCATCTTCTTGCCAGCCTTGTCGCCGCGAGAGACAAGCACCTTTATGTGCTCTATCTTGTCCATAATCCCCGACAGACCGGGCACGTCCAGTGCTCCTGCGGGCATATCGGACAGCATACGCTTCGACACATAGACCGTGTTCACGTCGCCCATTTCGGTGTACTTCTGCAAGACCTCGTCCTGCGCCTGTGCCATGAGCGACATGGCGAACACAGACAGCACCGTCATCAGTTTCTTCATTTCCTTATATACATTATTTATAGTGAGACCTTCAGGAGCGTGTGCCACCTGCCTCTGGGCACACGCTCCTGCTGCCAGAGAACGCTTGGCAGCCTTGCAAAGGTACGGTTTCTTTGCCGCGCGGCACAACTTTTTCGCGGAAAAGTGAGGGCATTAGGAGAAAATGCGCTATCTTTGCCGTTCGGAATCCATTGACGGAACAAGACTAACAACACTGACATACACTATGGCATTCAAGGAAGTGCCTGTGCTGTTGCTCACAGGCTATCTCGGCAGCGGAAAGACCACGCTGCTCAACCGCATCCTCTCTAACCGCAAGGGCATCCGCTTTGCGGTCATCGTGAACGACATCGGCGAGGTGAACATCGACGCCGACCTCATCCAGCAGGGAGGGGTCGTCAACCAGCAGGACGACTCGCTCGTGGCGCTGCAGAATGGCTGCATCTGCTGCACGTTGAAGATGGACCTTGTGGAGCAGCTCGCCGACCTGGTGAAGGCGCAACAGTTCGACTACATCGTCATCGAGGCCAGCGGCATCTGCGAGCCTGCCCCCATCGCGCAGACCATCTGCTCCATCCCCACGATGGAACCGAAGTACTGGGCTGCCGGCGTGCCACGGCTGGACAGCATCGTCACCGTGGTCGACGCCCTGCGCATGAAGGACGAGTTCGGCTCGGGCGCAAGCCTTCAGAAGCCGAACATCGGCGAGGAGGACATCGAGAACCTGGTCATCCAGCAGATTGAGTTCTGTAACATCGTGCTGCTCAACAAGGCCGCCGAGGTGGAGGCGCACGAGCTGGAACGCATCAAGCAGATTATCCGCGCCCTGCAACCCAAGGCGGACATCGTGGAGTGCAACTATGGCGATGTGGATTTCGACNGCANCCTCNNCACCANCCTCNNCGACTTCGACAAAGTNNNGACNTCGNCTGCNTGGCTCGNAGNCGTGGAGNNNNAGAACCCCACGGAAGAGGAAGAAGANGNGGAGCATGAGNATNNCNACCANCACGAGGACGACGATGATGACGAGNNCGAGCACNACCATCACGAGGAACACGNGCATCANCACCACCACCATCATCACCACCACCACGAGCATGGCGAGGCTGAGGAGTACGGCATCGGCACATACGTCTATTTTGCGCGCCGCCCGATGAACCTGAGCATGTTCGACGACTTCGTGGCGCGCCTGTGGCCGAAGAACATCATCCGCGCCAAGGGCATCTGCTGGTTCAGGGGCGAGGAAGACATCTGCTACCTCTTCGAGCAGGCAGGCAAGCAGTTCTCGCTCAAAAACTGCGGACAGTGGTATGCCACCATGCCCAAGGAGCAGCTGGAACGCCTGCTCGAGGCTGAGCCGAAACTGCGCGCCGACTGGGACGCGGAGTTTGGCGACCGCATGCAGAAGCTCGTCTTCATCGGGCAGCACATGGACCACGACATGAAGACCTTCCTGAAGGAGACGCTGGATGCCTGTCTGACGGCATAGTGCGTGTGACACGAACGTCCTCTTTTTTGAAGAAGAAGAAAACCTGCACAAAATAAAAAGTTTCCCATTTTGAAACGCTACATGGTTGATAGTCAACCTGTAGCGTTTTTTTGTTGTACGAAAAGTTGTCTGAAAGAGGAAATTCGTCGAAAAAAAAACCGCAATTCCTTTGCTCGTTCTGCCAACATTACATACCTTTGCACACGAAAGACCAAGAGGCACATCTACCCCCCGACAGACGATGGAGCACCCCTTTACGGCGCACCGCAAACACAACAGCCGCGACGACTCGGCAAGGGGGAGAATCGGCTTCTCCCAGCGGCGGTTGCCGATGCCGGCACGGGCAGGAAGCCACCGCCACGAGGGTCGCACAAGAGGCAGGACTCTATCAAAAACAGGCGTACAACAATTAGATGTACAACGATTAGATAAAGAAACTTGACGTACAACTATAACAAAAAACCTACACAAATATGATTCAAACAGTAAGAAAGCGCGACGGCCGCATTGTTGGCTACAACGAGGAGAAGATCAAGGCCGCCATCCGCAAAGCCATGTTCCAGACGGAGAAGGGCGAGGACGAGGCGCTCATCCAGAAGATTACCGACCGCATCAGCATGCGCGGTCGCGAGCAGATGAGCGTGGAAGAGATTCAGGATATGGTGGAGCTGGAGCTGATGAACTCGCCTCGCAAGGAGGTGGCGAAGAAATACATTGCCTACCGCGACCAGCGCTCGATTGCGCGCCGCTCGAAGACGAAGGCGATGTTCCTCGAGATTATCGAAGCGAAGAACACGGATATCACGCGCGAGAACGCAAACATGAACGCCGACTCTCCTGCGGGCATGATGATGAAGTTTGCGAGCGAGAGCACGAAGCCGTTCGTCGATGACTATCTCTTGTCGCCAGCCGCTCGCGAGGCGGTGAAGGAGAACTACCTCCACATCCACGACANGGACTACTACCCCACCAAGTCGCTCACCTGTGTGCAGCATCCGCTGGACCACATCCTGAACGGCGGCTTCATGGCGGGTCATGGCGAGNGCCGTCCTGCCAAGCGCATCGAGACGGCTNCGGTCATTGCGTGCATCNGCATGGAGACGGCACAGAACGAGATGCACGGTGGTCAGGCGATNCCANCGTTCGACTTCTACATNGCACCCTTCGTGCGCTCGTCTTACAAAGAGGAGTTGAAGTACATCGAGCAGATGACGGGTCAGAACCTGTCGGAGCTGTACGACGCGCCCGTGGATGACTACGTGACCCGTCCGCTCGACGGGCTGACAGGCATCCTGCGCGCTCGCCAGCACGCCATCAACCGCACGGTGAGCCGTGTGCATCAGGCCATGGAGGCGTTCATCCACAACATGAACACCATCCACTCGCGCGGCGGCAACCAAGTGGTCTTCTCCAGCATCAACTACGGCACCGACACGTCGGCCGAGGGTCGCTGCGTCATCCGCGAACTGCTTGAAAGCACCTACCGCGGCGTGGGCAACGGTGCCACCGCCATCTTCCCCATCCAGATTTGGAAGAAGAAGAAGGGCGTGAGCTACCTGCCGGGCGACCCCAACTATGACCTCTACTGCCTCGCCTGCAAGGTAACGGCACGCCGTTTCTTCCCCAACTTCGTAAACCTCGACGCCACGTTCAACCAGCACGAGAAGTGGGACAGCAACGACCCGAAACGCTACATGTACGAGATTGCCACGATGGGCTGCCGCACACGCGTCTTCGAGAACCGCTTCGGCATGAAGACCTCGGTGGGCAGGGGCAACCTCTCCTTCTCCACCATCAACATCGTGAAGCTCGCCCTCGAGTGCCGCGACATTCAGGACAAGGAAGCGCGCATCAACGCCTTCTTCGCCAAGCTCGACAACCTGCTGGAGGTGACCGCCAAGCAGCTCGACGACCGCTACCAGTTCCAGAAGACCGCCTATGTGAAGCAATTCCAGCTGCTCATGTCGAAGCTCTGGATTGGAGCAGAGAGCTTAGGTGAGAACGACACCATCGAGTCGGTCATCAACCAAGGCACGCTGGGCATCGGCTTCATCGGCCTGGCAGAGTGCCTGATAGCCCTCATCGGCAAGCACCACGGCGAGTCGGAAGAGGCGCAGGAACTGGGTCTGAGGATTGTGACCTACANGCGCGACTGCGTGAACGAGTTCTCCACTCGCTACCAGCACAACTNCTCCGTGCTCGCCACGCCGGNCGAGGGCCTGGCAGGACGCTTCACACGCNGCGACCGCAAGAAGTTCGGCATCATTCCCGGCATCACCGACAAGGACTACTACACGAACTCCAACCACGTGCCCGTCTATTACCACTGCTCGCCACGCCACAAGGCGGAGATTGAAGGCCCGTACCACGACCTGACACGCGGCGGACACATCTTCTATGTGGAGATTGACGGTGACGCCACGCACAACCCCGAGGCCATCATGAACATCGTCGACCTCATGGACAAGTACAACATCGGCTACGGCTCGGTGAACCACAACCGCAACCGTTGCATGCACTGCGGCTACGAGGACGCCACCGAAGGCCTCGAAGTGTGCCCCAAGTGCGGCTCAGCCGACATCGACACCTTGCAGCGCATCACGGGCTACCTCGTGGGCACCACCGAACGCTGGAACAGCGGCAAGCTCGCCGAGCTGCGCGACCGCGTGGTTCACAAGTGACACGCCGAGCGAACAGCCATCGTCACAACGAACAACACATTCATATATAGAACACAATGAAGAGGCGGCATATCCGTGAGGATGTGCCGCCTTATCTTTTTTTACGCCACCGCGCAAGATGACAAAGGATTCAATGGGGGGGGTAAATTTTGCCTGTCAGATAACGCCACACGATGCGCGGGAAGGAATGAAGCGAGGCGTACTCAATCTGCGTGGTGTAGAAGTACTCGACGAAGCGCGGATGGCGCGGTGCCAGCCGCAGGAAGAGAGGCTTGACACGCGGATGCAGCAGCCAGCGGTGATAGCCAGCGGACTTGCGGATGAAGCGGTGCAGGTATTCCACACGACCGAGGTAGGCACGGAACTGCATGCCGTCCGTCTCCGTCGCTTGCTGCGCAGGGGGCATCTGAGACCCCATCTGCTGAGCCGCCCGACTGTGGGCAATCGTCACCCAGTGGCTCTCGATGGCCCACACGCCGCTCTGCATCGCGCAGTAGATTCCCTCGCCCGTGAGAGGGTCGACAAATCCGCCCGCGTCGCCCACAAAGAAGAGTCGCCACCGCTCCACCACGGGCCTCTTCATGGGATTGCCCAGCGGCAGCATCGCCCCGCGGATGGTCAGCGTCTCGGGCGAATGGATGCCCAGACGGTCGAGGAACTTGCGGAACGTGGCCTGCGCGTCGAACTTCTCGCCCGGCTGACCCACCAGCCCCAGACAGACGTGGTCGCCCTTGGCAAACGCCCATGCGTAGAAGCAGGACGGCACGCCGAAGTAGATGCGCACACCCGTGAGGTCGGCAGGACACTGCGCACGGGGCACCTCCGTCTCCAGACAGAACGCGTCGGGCGACTCCGCACGGCGCGGCACCCACTCGCCGCCCGACTGCCGCGCGACGCATTTCTCCACAAAACTGTTGGCACCATCGGCCGCGATGATGCAACGATACTCGATGCGCCTGCCCGACGACAGGGTGGCTGTATAGTTCTCAAAATCGATGTCCACCACGGCATCGCCCTCTATCAGCCTTCCAGAGCGCTGCAGGTCGCCCTGCCGCTCGAAGTGGCGCGCCAGCCACTCGTCGAAGCGCACGCGGTCCACCAGCGTGATAGGCTCCTGGGGAGTGACCTTCACCACCTGCCCGAAGCCGCCACCCTGCTCNCTGTTCCAGAGCGAGANCTCCGTCTCGCGGCTCACCACGCAAGTNTCGAGACANTCGCGTNCCGCCTCTTCGCCCACGAACGTCNCAATCAGATGCCTCGCCTTGGCGGTGAGCAGCCCTCCGNNGANCTNATGGCNCGGATAGGGTTTCGCCTCCACCAGCAGACAGCCTATCCCGTAGTTGAGACAGGAGAACGNAGCCGCNGAACCTGCCGGTCCGCCGCCCACGATGAGCACGTCCGTGTGCATGGAGGGTATGAGTGAATGATTCGTTTGTGCAGTCATACACAAAATTAGTTAGTTCAGTAAATAGTGTTATGTAAAATAGTGATTGTGGCAAATTTACAACTTTTCACAGATACAAGCAAGGGATTTGCGAAAAAAGTGAGGCGCCGCCCTGCTGTGTGCGCACACAGGTTGCAGTCAAAAATGATGATTGGACTCAGAAGGACGCATAATTTAACGTGAATTAGTCAAACTTACGTTAGTTTTATGATTTGGCTTTCCGATACTTCTGTTTCGGATGCTTCGGCTGATTTGGATATAACCGTTCTATTACCCCCAATTCCAACGCCGGGGCAATATAGCTCTCACGGAAATATTTTAGATCTTTAATACCACATTGTTCGGCGATTTCTTTCATCGACACATAAGAATCTCCCATTTTNTCTATCAACAATTCTACTTGGGGAGTACTTGGGGGTACNTNGGGGGTACTTGGGGGATTATCATCCCCTAAATTCTCTTTTATTAGCTTCTGATTCTGCGCGTTCAATCCATAAAACGGTCTTATAAAGGTGACTATAACGAAACCGCCGTCCCATCTCCATGATGGTTCTTCCACGCCCTGCTCACGGCAGGCATCCATGATGCGTTTCGCTCCAGAACCCCAGCTCTCTAAAAATGTGGCTCTGTATAGAGTTTCGGCAATCTTCAGATTGTATGGATAGGACTCATGAGGCTCTTTGATCGATTCGGGTGTAATCTGTGGTGGGAACATACCGGGATTGGCAATTTCTATACGATCATCATAAATAGCTATGCTGTTGGTTAGATTATGTTTTTCCCATTGGCGGTGACAAAAACTGTTTATAAGAGCCTCTCTTAAAGCCTTATAGGGGACTTCAAGACGTTCTTCACGTCCCAAGCTATGATTCGTAATCTTGCCACCAAGATTGAGGTGCTTGAAGAAGAACGCCATACCCGCGTCGAGCAAATCAAAGAAACTACCTTCTACGCGCTGATTGTCGATAAATTCATTTTTGTCTGTGCCGACAAAACGAGCCATCCTCAACCGAAACTGTGGATATTCCTCAATGTTGTCAGAGAAAAGCATTACAGCACCATTTGTGGGCACTCCTTCATTCAGAAGTTTCCATTTAGCCAAAGTCTCCTCTATCGGGGCAGTTATAGCACTTGCAGGGATACGTCCACCCTCAACACCCAAGCGTATGCATCCTCGTATATGCTTCTCATTCAAGTCGGCAAGCGTTACACCATCAGCCGATTGTCGTTCCCATGAATATGCCTGAGGCTGATGCGCGCGGATACGCTCATCATACATATCATGCGGCATCACCTTCGTCGTGCTCTCGACTTTATAATACGGACAACCGTGATACGTATGCGGTCGTTCGCCCCACACCCAGCCGTCAAAGTGCATGGCGATAATTTTATTGCCGGGACGGTCAGGCACATCAATATACTCCACATGAACATCACAAGCCGGCTCAAGCCCAGCAAGAGCCTGAGCGATTTCCTGCTGTGTATTGTCAGTAACCTCCTGCCCAACAATCTTCAGCGACTTCGGTGTGACGCCAAAAAACAACCAACCGCCCTCCGTATTGAGAAACGCACACGCCGCGTGCATACCGTCCTTCAACTCGCCAGTAGTCTTCTTCAGTTCCAAAGTCCGCGACTCCCCCGAAGCGATCAAAGCCTTTATATCGTCGATTGTCATATACGGTGTCTATGATGTTATATGCAAATGTACGAAGACTTTTTGAATAAACGCCCAAATCATGTGAAAAACTCGCTCAGAAGCCTCACTCCACCACGACACGCTCGNTGACGATGCCGGGGNCGAGCGGCTGGAAGGTGAGGCGGTGNTTGCCCTGAGCGAGGAAGGGAAGCGTGAAGGGCTGGCGGTTCATGCGCGTGGTCTCCCACTCGAAGTTCTGGTCGTGCGCCATCTGGACGACGTAGCGGCTGGCCTCGTTGACGTTGAGGGTCAGGAGGGGACTGCCGTCGATGAGGACGGCGAGCCGCTGTCCGCGCCCGTCGTTGAAGGGGAAGTTGGTGGCGAGGGTGAGGACGGCGAGCGGCTGCTGCTTGGGCGCGTCGAGGGTGAACTCGTAGGTGATGCTCGCTCCCTCGGTGCTCTTCGTGTAGGGCAGGAGCGCAACGGCGTCGCGCCACACGCCCATGTGGGGGATGACCTGCCACGAGGCTTCCTTGGCATCGGTGCGCTCCACATAGTCGGAGGCTTCCATCACGGCGGTGAGGGCCTGTGGCTGCGGAACCAGCTCCTCGCCCTCCCGGGCGTCGGCTGCCGACACGCGAGCCACCTGCGGCATGAGGTTGCGTGGCGGATTGTTCCACGAGCGGTAGCCGATATAGATTTCGTCCATGAAGTGGTTCCACTTGCCGCCCGACAGCTTGTGGTTGTACTCGTCGCACAGCTCTTCAGCACGGCGGAAGCACAGCTCTACGCGGTCGGCCCACTCGTTGGCGCGCAGGTCGCTCCGCTGGGCATAGTGGGCGTTCATCGCCACGGCGTAATACATATTATATAGGTTGCAGAACACGCGCACGGGGTGGTAGATGAGCTGGTCGTAGGTGGGGCGGCGAGAGACGGGCATCCGTTCGCGCAGGATGGTGGCATCGCGCTCCAGTCGGTCGTACTCTGCCACACGCTCCTGCCACTCGCCCGTGAGGAGGTTGAACGTGTGCGCGTCCAGCTGCTCGGGCGTGCGGCGGTGGGCATACTTGCATTGCAGGTTGAGGATGCGCGCGGCTTCGGCGGCACACTTCTCGCCCAGCTGCTGGCGGCAGANGGACNCGGTGTATGCCANCAGGTTGGAGGGGTTGAACNGCGAGGGGTTCCACGCCATCTTGAACCAGAAGTCGATGGGGANCTCCATGGGCTTGAGGTCGCCCACGTTGAGAATCCAGAGACGGTCCACGCCGTAGGTGTAGGTGAGCTGCAACTGCTCCCACATGCGCTGTATCTGCGTGACGTTCTGAAACTTGGAGTTGCGAGGCGCGCCCACGTAATCGACGTGGTAGTACATGCCGTATCCGCCCGGATGGCGGCGTGAGAACGCGCCTGTGCCCCGATTCCACTCCTGTTCGGGCAGCACGCGCACGTTGCCCCAGTTGTCGTCGCAGAGGAGGAGAATCACGTCGTCGGGCACCTGCATGCCTTTCTCGTAGTACTCCTGCACCTCCTTGTAGAGCGCCCACACCTGCGGTGTCTCCTTGGCAGGGCGACCCGTGGCTTGCTCGATGAGCTTGCGCTGGTTGGTCACGATGCGCTCCAGGAGCGCCACGTCGGCATGGTCGCCCATGGCCTCGTCGCCGTCGCCACGCATGCCGATGGTCACCACGTCGTCGGTGTGGCGCATGCGCTCCACCCCACCCTGCCAAAAGCGGTCGAGCGTGGGCTGGTTGGTGTCGTAGTTCCACGCGCCGTACTCTTTGCGGTTGCGTGTCCACTCCTTGTGGGCGCGCGCCATCGGCTCGTGGTGGGATGTGCCCATGCAGATGCCCATGTCGTCGGCTGTCTGCATGTTGAGGGGGTCGTCGGCGTAGAAGGCTGCGTCCCACATGGCGGGCCACATGAAGTTGCCTTTGAGGCGGAGCACCAGCTCGAAGACGTGTGCGTAGAACTCGTGGTTGTAGCCGCCGAAGTTCTCCTTCACCCAGCCCGTGAGGCAGGGAGCTTCGTCGTTGAGGAAGATGCCGCGGTAGCGCACGGCTGGCTCGCCGTCGGTGAACACGCCTTGGCGGATGCAGAGGCGTTCCTGCGGCTCAGCGGGCACGTCGGCCCAGTAGTGCCAGGGGCTGACGCCTATCTGCCGGGAGAGTTCGTAGATGCCGTAGATGGTGCCTCGCTTGTCGCTGCCGGCGATGACGAGCTGGTCTTTCACCAAGGTGATGATGAACTTCTCGGTCTTGCCCTTCAGCTCCTTGGGGTCGATGAGCCGCTTCTTGGCGAGCCTGTCGATGGCTGCGCTGCGTCCGAGCGTGCCGATGAGGATGGGGAGGTTGTCTCTGCCCAGCACTGCGCGGAGGTCGCGTTTCAGGTTGTCGGCGGCGAGGCGCACGCCTTTCCAGTCGTTGGGGTCGCACTGCACCTGGCCCGTCAGGTCGGAGAGGCACACGGCATTCGGCTCGGGGCTGAAGGTGACAAAAGGCGCGGTGGCACTGGCTGCCAGTGTGACCAGCGCCAGTGCCATCGCGAAGAGTATCTTTTTCATAGGGGTGAGTATANAAGGGGTGAGAGGTGAGAGGTAAGAAGTNAGAGGGATGTTTGGTGAATGAGAANGNCTGTTTGCCCAACATTCCTCTCACTNCTCACCCCTTACCNCTTTCATTTCTGAATCACCTGCCCAGCCGCTGCACCCAGAGCTGGTAGGCCTGCTTGTAGGGGGCTGCGTCGGTGTCGGGCTGTATGGTGCCTTTGTGCTTGAGGGTCTTGAAGGCGTCGTCGCTGTCGCGGTAGATGCCTGCGCCGATGCCTGCGCCGTAGGCCGCGCCGACGGAGCCGTCGGTCTCGTAGAGCTCGATGGTGGCTCCCGTGACGGAGGCGAGCGTGTGGCAGAAGATGGGGCTGAGGAACATGTTGGCGTGGGCGGCCTTGATGGTACGGATGTCCATGCCCATGCCTGCCATCACTTCCATGCCGTAGGCGAAGGAGAAGGCGATGCCTTCGTGGGCGGCGCGGATGAGGTGCGCCTTGGTGTGTATGTTGAAGTTGATGCCGTGGATGGAGGCGCCTGTGTCTTCGTTCTGGAGCACGCGCTCTGCGCCGTTGCCGAAGGGGATGACGGAGAGGCCTTCGCTGCCGACGGGGACGCGCTGGGCGAGGTCGTTCATCTCGGGGTAGCTGATGCCTTCGGGGGCGATGGTGCGGCGTGTCCAGGCGTTGAGGATGCCTGTGCCGTTGATGCAGAGGAGCACGCCGAGGCGGGTCTCGCCTTGCTCACCGTGGTTGACGTGGGCGAAGGTGTTGACGCGCGAGAGGTGGTCGTAGTTGACTTCGCCGAGCACGCCGTAGACGACGCCTGAGGTGCCGCCCGTGGCGGCTATCTCGCCGGGCTTCATCACGTTGAGCGAGAGGGCGTTGTTGGGCTGGTCGCCTCCGCGGTAGGCGATGGGTGTGCCTGCGGGGATGCCGAGTTCCCGGGCGACGGCTTCGCTGACGGTGCATTGCACGGAGAAGGTGGGCACGATGTCGGCGATGATGCTGTCGGGGAATCCGTAGTGGCTCATCACGTCGCGGCTGACCTCGCCGTTGCGGAAGTCCCAGAACATACCTTCGGAGAGGCCTGAGACGGTGGTCTGCTTCTTGCCGCCTGAGAGGCGCATGGCGATGTAGTCGCCGGGGAGCATGATTTTGTCTATCTGTGCGAAGCGTTCAGGCTCGTTGTCCTTGACCCAGGCGAGCTTGGCGGCGGTGAAGTTGCCGGGCGAGTTGAGCAGGTGCTGCAGGCAGTGCTCGCCGCCGATGGCGTTGAAGGCTTCGTTGCCGTAGGGGACGGCGCGTCCGTCACACCAGATGATGGAGGGGCGGAGGGGCTGTCCTGCCTGGTCGACGCAGACGAGGCCGTGCATCTGGTAGGAGATGCCGATGGCCTTCACGTCGGCGAGGGCGGAGGGGGCTTTGGCTGCCAGCCGCGCGGTGGCTTGGCGGAGCTCGTCCCACCACATGGAGGGGTCTTGCTCGGCCCATCCGGGCTGGAGGGCGGTGATGGGTGCTTCGGTGTCGGGGTACTGTGCGCTGGCGACGGTCTGTCCTGTCTGCGCATCGACTAACGCCGCTTTGACGGACGACGTGCCTATGTCATATCCTAATAGTAACATGGTGTGTGTGTTTTTAGAGGTGAGGGGTGAGAGGGATGTTTAGTGAATGAGGATGCCTGTTTGCCCAACATTCCTCTCACCTCTCACCACTTACCTCTCCTTATTCATAAGTTATGAATAATTGTTCCAAACTTATGGATATTTGTTCGCAAGTTATGAATAATTGTTCGCTGGTTATGAACGAGTCCTGCCGTGCCTGCGCCCTGTTCCCTGCGGTGGGTCGGGGGGCGTAGGGGGTGTGGGCGGATTACTGGTCCAGCCCTTCAATGGTCTGAATGGTGCCGTCGGCGTTGTAGCGCAGTTCGCACACCTTGAGGGAGCGGAGCCACGTCTTGTCGTTGGAGGGCACGCAGTCGTGGTGGAAGAGGTACCACTTGCCCTGCACTTCGGCGATGGCGTGGTGGGTGGTCCAGCCGACGACGGGGGTGAGGATGACGCCCTGGTAGGTGAAAGGTCCGTAGGGGTTGTCGCCCGTGGCGTAGCAGAGGNGGTGGGAGNCGCCCGTGGAGTAGGAGAAGNAGTACTTGCCCTGATGCTTGTGCATCCNCGAGGCCTNGAAGAAGNGGTGAGGGTCGTCGGCGCGCAGNGGCTTGCCGTCCTGTCCGAGGATGACGACGCGTCGGGGCGCTTCGGCAAACTGAAGCACGTCGTCGCTCATGCGTGCGACGAGGCTGGGCAGTGCCGGTGCGTCGGGCTGGGCGAAGAGCTCGCCTTGGCGCGTGGGGTCGGACCCCATGTCAACCAGCCCGTTCTCGTCGCCGTGCTTGCCGTGGACGGGGGNGAAGCCGGGGGCGAGGGGCTGCCACNACTGGAGCTGTCCGCNCCAGAGGCCGCCGAAGTAGGTGTAGATGCTGCCGTCGTCGTNCTTGAAGACNCAGGGGTCGATGGAGAANGNGCCGCGGATGGGCTGNGGCTGTGGCTTGAAAGGGCCTTCGGGGCGGTCTGCCANGGCCANGCCGAGGCGGAACACGCCGTCGTANCCTTTGGCGGAGAAGACGCAGTAGTACTTGCCGTCTTTCTCCACCACGTCGCTGTCCCACAGCTGCTTCTCGGCCCAGGGCACGTCGTTCACGTCGAAGATGACACCGTGGTCAGTCGCCACGCCGTTCTCAAGGTCGTCGAACGAGAGGACGTGGTAGTCTTTCATCTGGAAATGACCGCCGTCGTCGTCTTCGCACTCGCCAGCGTCCCAGTCGTGCGAGGGGTAGATGTACAGCCTGCCGTTGAAGACGTGGGCCGCTGGGTCGGCCATGTAGTCTTGGGGATAAAGGTATTTCTTTCCTTCCATAATNTATAGGGGTTAGTATTTTAGGGGTTAGGGGTAAGAAATTAGAGGTGAGTGGTGAGAGGAATGTTTAGGGGATGAGGATGCCTGTTTGCCCAACATTCCTCTCACCACTCACCTCTCACTTCTTACTTCTCATTATTCACCAAATCAATGAGCTTCTGCACCGTAGGCTTCGGCTGGCTCTGGCGGTCGAAGAGGGTGGCGTACTCGGTGCGCCCCTTCACGGGCCAGTCGTTGCGCCACGAGTTCGCGTCGTTGAAGCACCAGAAATTCACGCGCAGGACGTTGTCCTTGTTGCGGATGAGCATCTTGAAGAAGTCGACCCAAAAGTCGTCCGCCTTCTCCTGCTGCTCGGCTGGCAAGCCGTCGGTGTAAGGGTCAAGCTCGGGGCTGTACCCGAAGTTGGCGGACACCTCAGCCCCCTCCTGCTCGTAGGGGTTGGGCAGCACGGAGAAGTCGACCTCCGTGAACTGGGAGGGCAGTCCCAACTTGGCAATCTCCTGGATGGAGCGTTCGTAGAGCGTCACATAGTCCTCCGCCCCGAGGAAGAGGTGTCCCTGCAGGCCGATGGCGTGGATGGGCAGCCCCTGCTCGATGAGGGGACGGAAGAAGTCGGTCACGCCCTTCACCTTCTCGGGCTTGTACATGGAGTAATCATTATAATAAAGCTCAATCGTCGAGTCGGCCTCGTGCGCATACTGGAACGCGAGCGGAATGTACTCCTCGCCAAGAATCTCGTAGAAGGGGCTGTGGCGCAGCGTGCCGTCGTCCTCGAACGCCTCGTTCACCACGTCCCAGCCAGCCACCTTGCCGCGGAAGTGGTCGAGGATGGTGAAGATGTGGTCGTGCAGACGCTGTTTCAGCACCTCGGCACTGACCCTGTTGCCGTCCTCGCCGACGAAGAACCACGGGGCGCACTGCGAGTGCCACACGAGGCAGTGGCCCACCACCTGCTGACCATTCGCCAGCGCCTTCTCCACCAGCTCGTCGGCGAGCGTGAAGTCATAGCGCGTCTCCTCGGGGTGGATGACCTCGCACTTCATGCAATTCTCGGGCACGACCCAGCCGAACTGCTTGGCAATGATGGGATAGTCNGCNGTCTGGTCAAGGCTGCTCGCGCCCGAATAGGTNACG
>WFMB01000043.1:0-17323 GCA_009177185.1 Bacteroidales bacterium | reverse complement strand
TTCATNNNGTCNTCGNNNTTCACCTCCCACTGGTTCANNCTCACGCCCATGCGNNANTAGNCNNGATANGCCTCCTGCAACGACGATGCGGAGGGCTTGCCGCAGCTCGCGCACACCAGTGCCGCGGCTGCCAGGAATATGTTTGTCTTCATCTTTCGTATGTATGGGTTTCACGCCTCGGCGCGCGCCTCAATGGCGTTGTTGTTGTTTCGTCTGTCTGATTCCTCCTCCCCGTCAGCGCTCCGCCACCAAGTCGATGAGCTTCTGCACCGTAGGCTTCGGATGGTTCTGGCGGTCAAAGAGGGTGGCGTACTCCGTGCGCCCCTTCACGGGCCAGTCGTTGCGCCACGAGTTGGCGTCGTTGAAGCACCAGAAGTTCACGCGCAGGATGTGCTCCTTGTTGCGGATGAGCATCTTGAAGAAGTCGACCCAGAAAGCGTCCGCCTTCTCCTGCTGCTCGGCTGGCAAGCCGTCGGTGTAAGGGTCAAGCTCGGGGCTGTACTCGAAGTTGGCGGACACGTCGGCGCCCTGCACCGCGTAGGGGTTGGGCAGCACGGAGAGGTCAAGCTCCGTGAACTGGGAGGGCAGGCCCAACTTGGCAATCTCCTGGATGGAGCGTTCNNAGAGNNTCACATAGTCNTCCGCNCCGAGGAAGANGTGNCCCTGCAGGCCGATGGCGTGGATGGGCAGCCCTTGCTTGACGAGCGGACGGAAGAAGTCGGTCACGCCTTTCACCTTCTCGGGCTTGTACATCGTGTAGTCATTATAGTACAGTTCGACGGTGGAGTCGGCCTCGTGGGCATACTGGAATGCGAGCGGGATGTACTCCTCGCCCAGAATCTCGTAGAAGGGTGTCTTGCGCAGCNTTCCGTCGTCCTCGAACGCCTCGTTCACCACGTCCCAGCCAGCCACCTTGCCGCGGAAGTGGTCGAGGATGGTGAAGATGTGGTCGTGCATGCGCTGTTTCAGCACCTCGGCGCTGACTTGGTTGCCGTTCTTGTCGACGAAGAACCACGGGGCGCTCTGTGCGTGCAGAATGAGGCCGTGGCCCACCACCTGCTGGTTGTTCGCCAGCGCTTTCTCCACAAACTCGTCGGCAAGGGCGAAGTCATACATGTTCTCTTCGGGGTGGATGACCTCGCACTTCATGCAGTTCTCGGGCACGACCCAGCCGAACTGCTTGGCAATGATGGGATAGTCGGCTGTCTGGTCAAGGCTGCTCGCGCCCGAATAGGTGACGGTGGGTTTCATGAAGTCTTCGCTATTCACCTCCCACTGGTTCATGCTCACGCCCATGCGCCAGTAGGCGTGATACGCCTCCTGCAACGACGATGCGGAGGGCTTGCTACAGCTTGCGCACACCAGTGCCGCGGCTGCCACGAAAATGCTTGTATGCTTATCTGTCTTCTTGTATATAGTCGTTAATAAACTCTTCATAATGGTCATTCTCCTCTGGTTCTCCTCTGTAGTCGGCAGCGCGCACCCGACGGGGATGCGTGCGCTGCCCAGGTCTCGGAACGTGCAGGTCTCACGCCTTGGCACGCGCCTCAATCTCTTGGTTTATAGCGTCGATTTTCTCGTCGGTCAGTTCATACTTGTTGATAATCCACATGGCCAGCAGGAGCAGCAGGGCTGGAATCCAGCACATCAGGCTCAGGATGCCTTGCCACTGCACAGCGGGCAGCGAGGAGTTGTTCAGCTCTTCCACATAGTATGCGCCAGCGGCGTTGCCCACGCTCATCATGGCGAAAGCGGTGATGAAGAAGAAGGCGATGATGCGCAGGGGGCGGTTCACACGGAACTCATCCCACAGGTCGCTCACCTTGACGTTCTCCGTCTCCTTGGCCTCCATCACCACGCGCTCCTTGCACTGGCTGTAGCAGAAGATGAGCAGGGCGAGACCCACGAGGGAGAAGATGAGGATGGTGGTGAACCAGGCGCCTGCCAGACTGTCGTCTATCTTGCTCGCCTCCTCAGCTGCCTCGGTCACGCCGTAGCCGACCAGCCACAGCACGGCACCAGGGATGACTCCGCCCAAAGCCATGCCGGCCTTGAAGAAGATGCCCGTCAAGGCGTTCACGATGCCGGAGATGCGCTTGCCCGTGGTGTATTCGCTGTAAGAGATGACCTCGGGCACCAGCGCCCACATATAGCCCGTGGCGACGATGACACCTGTCGACTTGATGAACTGGCACAGCTCGATGAAGCCGAGGCTGATGGTGATGTCGGCGATGCTGAAAGAGAACTTGCTGTTGCGAAGCTCGGTGACGCTGACGGCGTAGAGCAGCACCATGCCGATGATGGCGATGGTCAGGAAAATGTTGAACATACCGCGCTTGCCCACCTTCTGCTTGATGGCTGGAACCATGGGCATGAAGATGAAGGCTGGCAGCGGGCCGAGACCCATGAAGACGGCCTTCTCGATGGCGGCGTTCGTGTCGTCAGACAGNAGGATNGCAACGATGATGGGGATGCCGGCCTGAACGGCAAGACCGCCCAGGTTTGCCATGAACATACGCACCGATGTGAGAATGGTTATCTCGTTCGTGTCGCGAGTCAGCGAGCTGTTCAGCGCGCCATAGGGCNCGTTGATNAGCGTGTAGAGCATGGAGAGACCCACATAGGTCACATAGGCATACACCAGTTTCAGCGTGTAGGCCTCGTGCGCAAGGCCGTTCCAAAAGCAGAGAATCGCCAAGCCCGTCAGGGGGATGCCTGCCAGCACCAAATAGGAGCGGTACTTGCCCATCCGGGGGTTGTGCTTGTCAACGTATGCGCCCACGATGGGGTCCCACAGCACGTCGATGAGACGCACCACGAGAAACATGATGGAGGCATCGCCCGGGTTCAGCCCGAAGACGTTCGTGTAATAGAACAGCAGCCAGACGCTGACGGTCTGGTAGATGAGGTTCTGCGCCAAGTCGCCCGAGCCGAAGCCGATGCGCTGGAGCCAGCTCAGTTTGTAGAAGCCTTTCGACTCCTGTGAAGTGTTGTCTGTTGCCATCTTAGAATGTTAGGTTTTGGATGCCGCCGCGACGTGGCGGCAGGGTTTTGAGCGCAAAGGTAATGATTTCAGCCGCTTGGCACTTGTGTGGATGTAACAAAAACTTGCGAACAAGAAACATGCGCCCGTGAATGTTTCCTGCGGGGAACATTCACGGGCGCATAGGCTGGGGCTGTGCCGTTCAGAGTCGCTCCAGGAAATAGACGCCTACCTTGCGGTCGAACGCCTCCTCCAGCTTGTCGAGGAGCGCGCTGCCGAAGTAGTGGGTGAAGCTCTCGTGGAAGGCGCGTGTGGGCACGGCGATGGTGACCATCGTGTCCTCCACCTGGTAGAGACCTATCTCGGGCAGCCAGTGCTCGATACCCTGCATATCGGCGAGGCTCTCCTTGGCGGCGGCGAAGCGGCGGCGGTCGTCGTCGGTGTAGAGCTGGCTGAGCGTGCCCTTGCCGCCGGGGGTGGAGGTGCTGTCAGCGCAGGTGTCGGTGGCAGGGGCGGCGGCTGTGGGGGTGCCGTTCGCCTTGATGTCGTCTGCCATCTGCGCCTCCATCTGACGTTGCTTGTCGGCGATGCGCGTGTGGAGGAAATCAGTGAAGCAGCGGTTGCAGTAGGAACGCTTGTTGTCCTTAATCTGCACTTTGCGCTCGTCGATGAGGGCTTGCAGCTCGTCCATCTTGCGGACGAAGGGGTCGCGGTCGTCGGGGGTGAGGGAGGTGATGATGCGCCGCACCTGCGCTGGCGACTGGTCGAAGTCCTGCTGCAGGCGGTGCTCTATCTCGATGGTCTCTCGCTGCGCGGTCTTGTCCTGCTTGATGTCCTGCCCCACGTCGGAGAGGTGGAAGTCGAAATGAATCTGGTCGGGGTTCTTCTGCCGCTTCGAGGTCTTGTAGATGGGGGTGTATTCAAAGTAGAAGTCGCTGATGTTGCTGTCCGCCATCTCCCTGAGCGTGGTCTCCGAGGGGCGCAGCACGCGCTTGACGAAGTCGCAGTAGTGGGGATACTGGATGATGCGCTCCTTCGTCTTGGCATCCACCTCGTTGTCGTTGAAGCCGATGTCGTGGCGGAACTTCCAGTAGTCGATGGTCAGCCCCCCCTGCATATACTTGAAGTTGGACAGGTAGAGGTAGATGCGCTTGGGGAACTTCTCCGATATCATCAGGGCGGTGTCGTCGATGAAGTCGTAGATGCGCCCGTCGTTGGGGAAGAGCACGTTGACCACCTCCTTGCTCATGATGACGGTGAAGACGGGCGAGCGGTTCTTGTACTTGTAGGTCTGCCGCCCCGTCTGAGGGTCCACCACGATGTCGACGTTCTCGCTGCCGATGTCGAAGAAGGACTTGCGAATCATGATGTCCTTGCCGTCGTCCTTCTTGGCAGGCACCCACACCTTGGCGTCGGCGATGGTGCAGACGGCCTTGAACGCCTGGCTATAGTGGGGCGTGTCGACCCCCAGCTCCTTCAGGTGGATGTCGAAGGCGAGGTCGCCGTCGCGCAGGTAATCCTTCTTCACGCCCTCGTTGTCGAAGATGCTCAGCTGCACGGGCTTCGGGCGGAACTGCCCGTCGCGCATTCCCTTGATGGCGCTGCGCAGCTTGCGCAGCACGGCTATCACCACGTTCTGCTGGAAGGCGGTGGCCTCATAGCCGTTCACCGCCAGCGCCAAGGGCTGGTAGAGCAGGTTGTCCTTCGTCAGGATGATGTCTTCCCGTTTCTGCTTCTTTGTCTTTCGGGGGGCGGACTTCCCTGCCCCTCCCTGTTCATTGTTTGCCATATAGTATATATATGTGTGTGTTCTTAAATGGTGAGGAGTGAGTGGCGAGCGGTGAGAGGGATGTCGGGCGGCGTGTGAGTAACCAATCTGTCCGACCAACACTCACTATCCTGTCCGACGAAAGTAACCGACTTGTCCGACGAGTGCCCGTTCTCACCAATCCGTCCGATGGATGTAACCAATCTGTCCCACGAACGCATGAAATGCAACTGATTCGTCCGACGAAAGGCACTGACTTGTCCGACGAGTGTAACCAATCTGTCCGACCAACACNCACTATCCTGTCCNACGAAAGTAACCNACCTGTCCGACGANCGTCCCTTGTTCCTATTGGCATTCAGCGAGTTACGCTCTACCATATACATACATTCTTTTTCAATACTCATCAAACTAACAAATCGAATCGAACGGTTTTTTGAGTGAAAAGAACTGGATGTGAAGGCTTCTGCGGCTAAGTTCCTGTGTTTTTGTCGGATATCCGCCCCACCCTCCCGTGGCAAAACGGGGGTGTCGGAGGGAATTTCATCGGACAAATTAGTAAGAACGTATCGCACCGCATCGTTCCGTATCATCGTTTCGTCTGTGTGTTCAAGTGAGTGAGCAGTGAGTATTTAGTGGTGAGTGAGAAGAGGTGAGGGGTGAGAGAAATGTTGGAAGTTGAGGATTCAGGGGATGAGGATGCCCATTTGCCCAGCATTCCTCTCACCCCTCACCTCTTCTCACTCACCACTTTCTCCACCACGCTGCCGCATACGTCAGTACGCCTGTTCGGCACGCGCCTTGATTTCTTCGTAGTGCTTTGCCAAGAACTCCTGCACCGCGTCATACACAATGTCCTCCACCGTCGTCTTCTCGCCGATGATGCTCTTCCAGTTCTTGATTTCGTTGATGCGCAAGGTCGTCTTGCGGTCGAAATGGATGCACTTCTGGTCGGGCCGCTCCCTCTTTCGGTCAAACACCTTCACCTCCTTCTTCTTCGGATGCTCCTCGATGGGTNNCAAGGTNNCCANGATGGACGGCGAGTTAGCACGCTGAGCCTCAATGCGTTCGTCAAACTCCTGCATGCTCTTTCCCAGGTCGNTGGTNTTTCTCTTTACTGCNATGTTTCTTGTTTCCTATTTTTATAGTTTTCTATCTTCNTGTGTTCCGATAAACTTAGTTTCCTATTATTTCTTGNCTGTGGNACGCCGNTTGATGCCCGTGANTTCTNGCGCCAGCTGCATGTAGNCCTCCGCCCCGNTGGCGGNCGGGCTATAGNCNAAGATGGTCATGNGCTCGGCAGGCGTCTTCGACAGGTCCGTGTTNCGGCGTATGCGCGCGTTGAACACCTGCCCCGGATACTTCTGCTGCATCTGCGCCGCCGCCATCTTGTGCAGCCCCAGCCGCCCGTCAAACCGCGTCAGCAGATAGCCCTCAATCTCCAGCTCGGGGTTGATGAACTCCTTGACCTCTCGGAACTTGTCGGTTATCATCTTCATGCCCTGCAACGAATACACCTCGCAGTCGATGGGCACCAGCAGCGAATCGCTCGCCGACATGGCGTTGATGTTCAGGATGCCCCCGTTGGGCGGACAGTCGAGCAGCACATAGTCATACAGCTCCCCGTAGGGCTGGATGATGCGCTTCAGGATTTCCTCCTTCCGCAGGCGGTTCACCAGCTGCTCGCCCACATTCTCCAGCTGGATGCTGGCAGGCACGAAGTCAAACCCCTCCTTATACTCATAGATGGGCAGTTCCGCCGCCTCCTTCGCCGTGAGCGCATCATAGACCGTCTCCCCGTCGCCCACCTCAAAGTTGAGCGTATAGGTGGTGTTGCACTGGAAATCGAGGTCCACCAGCAGCACTTTCTTCTTCAGCAGATGCAGGGCAGCCCCCAGATTGATGGCAGTTGTGGTCTTCCCCACCCCCCCCTTGAAGTTCAAAATTGCAATCGTCTTTGCCATTTCTGTCGATACGTTAAGNGATTTTACGGTGCAAATATATCACAATTCAGCCTACAAACGGCACGTTTCCCCCACAAATTGCACTTTTCCGCCCCTCTTTTCCCCCTTTCGCCGCCATTTCACCCCCGTTTATGGCTTTCTATCTTCCCATTTTCCTATAAAAATAGTTTTCTTTGTTTCGATGGAATCAAGAAAACTATAAAACTATAAAGATATGAACAAAGAAACCACGTTGCCAATAAAACTATAAACCATGTTTCCAATAAAGTAAGTAACCAATGTTCCTATCTTTATTGGTTCATAGCAACATATAAACCTTGGAAACTATCAGGACGGGTGCGTCCCCCTTCTCCTCCGCCCCGTGGCAAATGACACGCGCACCCTGCGCATATTATTTCACGCACCCTGCACGAAATAATATGCGCAGGGTGCGTGATTGAACATCCGCAGGGTGTCCGCCCGAAGTCGGCAGCGGTACGTGCCGAAGGGTGGGCAAGAATTTATTCTAATTATGCGAAGAGCCATTCGCAATTCCTCCAATTCGTTCAATTCGTTTAGTTTGTATCGACGGGTGGCTTGTTTGGATGTCCGCTTGTCGATGGGGGTGGGGTATATCAAAAATTTTTTGTACCTTTGTGGCGGAATCAGTAAAGCGAAAGACGATGAAGCAGAAGGAAGGGATGCCGACGGTCGCCACGGCGGAATCGTGTACGGGCGGTCGCATAGCGGCTACCATCACGGCGAGGAGCGGTGCGAGCCGCTATTTCATGGGTGGGCTGGTGGCCTATCAGAACGAGGTGAAGGAACGTATGCTGGGTGTGCCCCGCGAGATGATTGAGCGGTGTGGGGTGGTGTCGCGCGAGGTGGCGGAACAGATGGTGAGGGGTGCCTGCCGCCTGTTCGGCACGGATTGCGCGCTTGCCTCCACGGGCTATGCCGAGGAGTGGGAGGGTCATGCGGTGGAGATTTGGGTGGCTTGGGGCACGGAGCGTGAGGTGCGGTCGGTGTGTCTGCGCGAGGACCTCGGACGGGTGAGGAATGTGGAGGCGGCAACGCGGTGTGTCCTTGAGCGGTTCGAGGCGTTTTGTGGGGAGAGGTGAGGGGTGAGTAGTTAGGGGTGAGGAGTGAGAGGAATGTTTAGTGAATGAGGATGCTCGTTTGCCCAACATTCCTCTCACCTCTCACCCCTTATTTCTCACATCTAATAAAAAAGTGCGCGCACGGGGATGTTCTTTCTGCAAGAATCGCTATCTTTGTGGCATGAATCGTGTGGCGATGAAGCGTAACGGCTGGATGTGGGGCTTGGTGTGCCTGTGGTGCATGCTCGCGCTCCCCGTGGACGGGCAGACGGCGAAAGGCGTTGTCCGACAGGGTGGGGTGGAGGTGTGCCGCGTGCGGCTTGTCCCCGACGTGCCCATGAATGAGGTGCGTGTGGAGGCGTTGGTGCGTGTGCCGAGGGCTGGGCGATACACCCTCACCTGCCAACGCTCGTGCTATCCCGACGAAGACCCTGCTGCCGCCACGCTTGTGGTGCCCTTGCGATTGCAACAGGGGGAGAACGAGGTGGAGGCACTCATCGACATGGGTGAGAATCCGCACCTGTGGAGCGAGTTCCACCCCGACCTCTACCGTCTGCGCATCACCCTTGCCGACCGAAAGGGGGTGGGGGAGGAGGTCGTCGAGACCTTGGCGCTGCGCCAGTGGGAGGCGGAGGACGATGCCGCGGCTGGGGCTGGCACTCCGAGGTGGATGCTCAACGGGCTTGCCGTGCTCCTGCGTCCTGTGGATGTGGGGCGGATGAACCTGCCCGTGCCCGTGGATGGCGCTCCTTCTGCCGACTGGCTCCGCTTCTTCCGCCATGCCCGTGAGCAGGGATTCAACCATCTGCACCAGCCCCTCGCCTCGGTCGGCACCGCCATGCTCGCTGCCGCCGACACCGTGGGCTTTTACCTCAGCGTGGACGACCTCCCCGACACCGCGGGACGTTTCGCCAACCATCCCTCGCTGATGCCCCCTGTGCCCCATGCCGACACGCTCCTCTATGCCGCGCCGCTCGCCCTCGTGGTCGAGACCGCCGACACGCTTCTGCCCACCGACACGCTGACCGCCAGCGTCCTCCTTGCCAACTACACCGAGGACGACCACCGACAGCCCGTCCGCTGGCAGCTCCGCAGCGTCGATGCCGACGGACATCCCGACGGGCATTTCAGCGCGGAGGGAGAGGAGGACTATGTGGATGCGCCCCAGGGCGAGGTCAGCCGTGTCGCCACCCTCAATGTGCCCCTCAGCGGCATACAGCCACCCCGTCGGCTCCGACTCAATGTCAGCACCGAAGGGGCGACCCTCAGCCACGACGTGCAGGTGGAAAGGAGAGATAAGTGGTNAGAGGTGAGGGGTGAGNGGAGTGTTTGGCAAACGGGCATCCTCACCTTCCAACATTCCCCTCACCTCTCACCANNTTAATACTTACTTCTAAATACTCACCCCTAAAATAATTCTTATGAAACGAACGACCATCCTCTCCCTCCTCCTGACCGTCTGCACATTCGTGCTGGCGCAAGACCCCGACTTTCAGCTGCCCCGATTCTTTGCCGACGGCATGGTCGTGCAGCGAGACGCTGAGGTGCCCGTGTGGGGCACGGGAACACCGCGCCACAAGGTGGTGGTGACGCTGGCTGGCAAGAAAGCCACCGCCCGTGTGCAGGCCGACGGCACATGGCGTGCCACGCTGCCCAAACTCTCGGCTGGCGGACCTCACACCCTCCGTGTGCAGGAATGGCAGGGTGGCAAGCAGGTGGAGGAGCGGCGCATGGAGAATGTGCTTGTGGGCGACGTGTTCCTTTGCTCGGGGCAGTCGAACATGGAACTGCCCATCCGCCGCTGCATGGACNCGNTNGGCGANGAGGTGAAGGACTACNCGANCGATAACATACGCTACCTGAAACTGCCCCATCAGTTCAACTATGTGCGCCCCAACGCCGACGTGCGCGTGCTGCCGTGGCAGAACATCACGCCGCAGAACTGCGCCGAGGTGAGCGGCATCTGCTACTTCATGGCGCGCGAACTGCAACGTCACACAGGTGTGCCCGTGGGCATCATCAACTCCGCCGTGGGCGGCACACAGGTGCAGGCGTGGATGCCGCACGAGGTGCTGGCGCAGTTCCCCAGCTATGCCGACGAGCTTGCCAAGCCCAAGTACCATCAGGAGAACTGGGTGGACTCCGTCCGCAGGGCAGAAGACCGCGCCGGCATGGCGTGGGAGCGGCAGATGATGGCGACCGACACCGTGGTGGGTCGGTGGCGCGCCGACGGCTACGACTTCTCCGCTTGGCAGGAGGTCGACATGTTCTCCAACTGGAGCCACGGCAAGAACGGCTCCTACTGGTTCCGCACCAGCATCGACCTGCCAGCCGACCTGGCTGGGCAGGGGGCGGTGCTCCGCTTCGGCGCGATGAAGGACGCCGACACCATCTTCGTCAACGGCCACGCTGTGGGCAACACCACCTACGAGTATCCGCCCCGTGTCTATGCCGTCAACGAAGGCATCCTGCGTGAGGGCAGGAACGACATCGTGGTACACCTCATGTCGCAGAGCGGCACGGGCAACTTCACGCAGGGCAAGCTCTACCAGCTGGAGGTGGGCGGCAGGGTGTTCCCCATCGCCCCCCGACTCCAGATGGCAGTGGGCAGCACGATGCCGCCCAAGCCAGCCGCCACCTATTTCGTCGACACGCCCACAGGGCTGTACAACGCCATGATAGCCCCCCTCGCCGACTTCCCCATCAAGGGTATGCTCTGGTATCAGGGCGAGTCGAACATGGGTCATGCCGACGGCTATGCCGACCTGCTCGAAGCCATGGTCGCAGCGTGGCGCAAGCAGTGGAAGCGCGACTTCCCCGTGGTCATCATGCAGCTGCCTGNCTACATGCNCCNCCACGCTNGGTCGGTCGAGACGGGCTGGACACGCATCCGCGATGAGCAGTACCGTGCCGCCCAGCGCATTGCTGGCGCAAGCCTCGCCCCCACCTTCGACACGGGCGAGTTCAACGACATCCATCCGCAGGACAAGCTCACCGCTGGCCTCCGTGCCGCGCGGCAGATGCAGCGTCTGGCCTACGGCGACGACAGCCCCGAGTGCGACGTGCCCCGTCCCCTTGAGGCACAGGCCGTGGGCAGCCAGCTCACCATCCGCTTCGGACAGGTGGGCACTCGCCTCGTGCAGCGCGACTCCATCACCGACTTCGCCCTGCTCGTCGATGGCAGGTATGTGACCGTGCCGGCTCGCCTGTCGGGCGACGACACCGTTGTCCTCACCATGCCCGACGCGCTCCGTTCCGCCTCTCAGACCACTGTCCGCTACGGCTGGGACGACTATCCCCATCCGCAGCTCTTCACACAGGAGGGTGTGCCCGTGCCCCAGTTCCAGCTGGAGGTCACGCTCTCGTCGGCTCGGCAGGGTGGGGCGCAGCGTCCCAAGGTGGGACTCGTGCTCGGTGGCGGCGGCGCCAAGGGAGCAGCCACCGTGGGTGTGCTCAAGGCCGTGGAGCGGTCGGGCGTGCCCGTCGACATGGTGGTGGGCACCAGCATCGGCTCCATCGTGGGCGGTCTCTACGCGCTCGGCATCCGCAGCGACAGGCTCGACTCCATGTTCCGCGCACAGCCGTGGGCCGACCTCTTCGCAGGTTCGTTCATGGGCGACAGCATCGTGCGCACCCTCCGTCAGATGACGGGCGGCGGCACTGCGCTCAGTTTCGACGACCTGCCCGTGCCTTTCCGTTGTGTGGCGGTCGATGTGAAGCAGATGCGCGAGGTGGTGCTCGGCAGCGGCGACCTCGCCACAGCCATGCGTGCCAGCATGGCTATCCCCGTGGTGTTCAAGCCCGTCAGGATGGACGGCATGACGCTGGTCGATGGCGGTGTGCTCAACAACCTGCCTGTGGATGTGGCGCGGGAGATGGGTGCCGACCGCATCATCGCCGTCGATTTGACGGTCAACAAGCATGATGCCGACCGCTCCCCGTCCCTCCTGTCCCTCTTCCGCCCCGACCTGCAGAAGTACAGCCAGAACTGCCGTGCCGCCGACATCTACATCAACCCCGACCTCCGAGGCTATGGCGCGCAGGATTTCAGCAGCCGCAAAATCAGCGAGATGATTGCCCTTGGCGAACGGGCTGGGAACGCCTCGCTCAAGCAGCTCAGACAGCTCAAGCATGAAGTGGAGAAGCCCCGAAAGTGAGTCGCTTCTCCCGTCCATCCATATCTGACTTTTCCCCCTCATTGATTACGATTGACCCCTATGAACAAGACACTCCTCATCACCCTCGTCACCACCTTCCTCTCCCTGCCCGCAGTGGCGCAGGAGAGCGATAGACCCGCCCTGCTGAGCCGCAAGCTGACCGACTATGCCAGTGTGCCCAAGGTGGGCGGATACTTCATCGGCAAGTACGCTTACAGCGACCAGTCGGGCGCGCATGGCGGCGAGGGCTTCAGCCAGCGTTTCATCCGTGTGTATGTGGATGGCAGCATCCTCGGCGACTTCAAGTACCGCGTGCAGGCTCAGGTGAACAACTCCTCCATGCACATGAAGGACTACTTCGTGGAGTGGGCGCACTGGAAGGAGCTTGCCGTGAAGGTGGGGCAGTACAAGCGCGCCTTCACCTTCGAGAACCCCTACANCCCTTGGNACGTGGGCACGGGCGANTACTCGCAGNCGGCACGTCNGCTNGNTGGCATCGGCGACAAGGACGACGGCGTGGCTAATGGCGGTCGCGACCAGGGCATCCAGCTCTCGGGCGACCTCCTGCCCTCGCGCAGGGACGGGCACCGCTTTGTCCACTACCAGTTGCAGGTGATGAACGGGCAGGGCATCAACGCTGGCGACAGGGACGGGCGCAAGGACTTCATCGGCACCGTGCAGGTGCAGCCCGTCAAGGACCTCTACGTCGGGCTGTTCGGCTGGACAGGCAGCTACACCTCCGCCGCCTCCTCGGTCAGCACCGACCGCAACCGCTGGGCGGCTGCCGTGAAGTATGAGCACAACGACTGGTCGGCGCGTGCCGAGTACGCCCATGCGCAGGGACTGCTTGCCAACTACAAGGGCGAGGGCAAGGCGGATGCGTGGTATGCCACCCTCGGCGTGCCCTGCACACCGTGGCTCAAGGTCTATGGCAAGTATGACGCCTACCGCCCCGTCAAGTCGTGGCAGTCGCTCAAGAGCATCTACAGCGTCGCCCCCAACGTGCAGCTCCACAAGAACCTCCTCATGCAGGTGCAGTACAACCATGTGCATGACCGCGCCTTGGCGCACAAGGACTACAACGAGGTGTGGGCAGAGCTGTACGTTCGCTTCTGAGAGGTGAGAAATAAGAGGTGAGGGGTGAGAGGAATCTGCCCCTGCTCCACAGCATAAAAAACGGAGTCCCCGACATCGGTCAACCGATGTCGGGGACTCCGTTTTGCCGATGTCGGGGACATCGTTTTTTGGGGGGGCTTTGTGAGGTGCGTGGTAAGTGGTAAGTGGTGAGAGGGATGCCTGTTAGCTTCACATTCCTCTCACCCCTTACCCCTTACCTCTCACCCCTACTTAACATACACCTTCTTGCCTTGGTGAACGTAGTAGTTGCCAGCCGTTGGGACGGGCGCGACGGTGCCGTTGAGCGAATAGTATCGGGTGTCGCCCCCGTTGGCGGCGGCACTGGGAGCGTTCACGGCGGTCACGTCGGCAGTGGCCTGGATGCCGATTTCTGAGGCGGACGACCATGCCTTGCCGTTGATTTCGGAGCGCGCCACGAACTTTAGATAGCGTCCGCGTGTCGGCGTGGCGAGCGGAGCCACCTGCTGGGCGGTGGTGTTCTTGAACTCGCCGCTTGCCACAGCCTTGCCCCACGTCTTGCCGTCCTCGCTGAGATAGACCTCATACTGCTTCACCATGCCGTTGCTGCTGCCGTCGGTGCGAGCCGTGTAGGTGAAGGCGGTCACTTCGTATATCTTGCGCATATCGACCACGAGGGTGTGCGGACAGGCTGGTTCGCTGCCGGCATACTCGGTGTGCCAGAACGTGCCCAGGTTGTTGTCGAACGCCATCGCCGCCTCGTTGCCGCTGTGCTGGCTGTCGACGCTGACGAGCCGCCACAGGTTCTTGTTGATGTAGAGGTCGAGGTTGTAGGTCATCACGGGGCTGTCAATCAGCCCGTCGGCGGTGGCGTAGGTGCGGATGGCGCAGGCATCGTTGTGGGCGAACATGGCGGTGTATTTCTGCCATTCGCCGCCGTCGATGCTGTAGTAGATGGTGGCGCCCTGTGTCGGTGTGGTCATCCTGATGCGCCCGTTGCTCTCGCGCTGGCAGTTCACGGGCTGTGCCACGGGCATGCCGACACGCGTCATCGCCGCCACGTCGGTCGCCTTGTCGAACGGCATGAGGAGGAAGCGGAAGGCGGTGTTGGCTGCTTTCAGCTCATACTGCTCCATCACGTCCGCACCGCAGCTGGCGTTGCCCAGTCCTCGTGTGGCAGCGTCGAGCGACACGATGGTGTTCTCGCAGGTCTTGAAGTCGTAGGTGTGCTTGGCGCGGTTGTTGCGGTCGGTGTAGTTGTCCTCCACGCGGAAGTGTACCGCCGAAGCTGCCATCTGGTCGGGGGCGACGAAGGCGAGGCCCGTCCCCTCGCTGTTGCTGAGGGCTATCCAACGTACCTCCTGCTTCGTGCCGTGCTCCTGCGGCTTGATGTAGTCCTCGCGCTGGGCGGTCACCGTGCTCTTGTAGATGGCTGGCAGACATGCCTCCTTGCGGTCGGCGTAGCTGTCCCACGGGCCGCGGCCGAAGTAGGTGAACTGCTCCATCTCGGCTGGCATCTCGCAGCGGAAGCCCAGCTTGGGCAGCACGGCTCCCGTGGCGGAGGGCTGGATGAAGGTGTTGACCATGACCACGCCGCTGGCGCAGACGATGAAGTTGTACTGCACGTCGAAGCGTGTGCCGTTCTTGCCCGTGTAGCGCGTGTTGAAGATGACGGTGGCACTCTTGCCGTCGTCGCTGCGCACGCAGTCGGTGCTGACGGCACGTCCCACGAGGCTGTTCAGCCCCATGTTGTCCCATNCCTCGCAGCGTCTGCCGTCGNTGTCGGTGGGCAGTNGCATGGCGTTGAGTTTNAGAGGCTTGGTGATGAGCTTCTTGTCGCCGTAGGTGTAGGTGCTCAGTGCGCCCGTGCTCTTGTTGAAGGTGACGCTGAACAGGCTGTTGGACAGCGTGAGCGTGGTGCTCGCGTCGTCCACCTTCAGGTCGGGGCAGTTGGCAAGCTGCGCCAGGTCATAGTCGGGCTTCGTGGCGGTCTTGAGCAGCAGTTTCTCCTCTGCTACCACATAGCCAGCCTCTGCCCACGGTGTNTTCTCCTTCTGCGTGGCGGTGAAGCGGATGAAGGCTTCCTTCGTGGCGTCCACCGCGTCGGCGGCTGCCACGTCGAGGGTCACGATGGTGCTGTCGTTGGCAGCCACCTCCGTGTCGATGGTGCCGCTGGCGAGCACCTTGCCCTCCTCGTCCTCCACTTGGTAGGCGACGTTGTAGGCGGTGCTGGGGAGGAACGCCATCTTGTTCTTCACGCGGAACTGTCCCTTCTTGTTCTTGATGGCTTTGAACTCCAGCGGCTGGTATATCTTCTTGGTGTTGTACGACTTGGCTGTCAGGCTCCAGTCGGGGCGCACCAGTCCGTTGATGCAGAAGTTGTTGTCGTTCGGGTTGTCGCCGAAGTCGCCTCCGTAGGCCCAGTACTCGGTGCCGGCGGCGTTCTTGGCGAGGAGTCCCTGGTCCTTGAAGTCCCAGATGAACTCGCCCGTGAGGCAGGGGTACTTCTCGTAGAGGTCGAACATGTCGCGCACGTTGCCCATCGAGTTGCCCATGGCGTGGCTGTTCTCACACTGGATGTGCGGCTTCTGCCCCGTCTTGCCCTCGCGCGACGCGCCGATGTTCTTGATGCCGTTGTAGTCGAAGTACATGGTGCTCGACACGTCGGCGTAGTCGCTGTTGCCCTCGTAGTGGGTGAGTCGCGTCTTGTCGAGTGCCTTGATGGCGTTGGCCACATGCTGGAAGTTGCTGCCGCCGCCCGACTCGTTGCCGAACGACCAGATGAAGATGCTGACGTGGTTGCGCATCCACTTCACATGGTTCTCCGAACGCTCCACCATGGCGTGGCGGAACCGCTCCACGGAGGAGAGCTTCTGGTTGGCGTGGCACTCCACGTTCGCCTCGGCCAGCACGTAGAGTCCGTACTTGTCGCAGAGGTCGTAGAAGACGGGGTCGTTCGGGTAGTGCGACGTGCGCACGGCGTTGATGTTGAGCCGCTTCATGGTCTTGATGTCCTCCTCAATCTCCGCGTCGCTGATGGCGCGCCCGTTGACAGGGCTAAAGTCGTGGCGGTTCACGCCGTGGAAGACCATGCGCTTGCCGTTGATGATGAGCGCGCCGTCGCTGCGGATGCCCACCTCGCGGAAGCCCACCTTGCCGCCGCGCAGGTCGATGGTCTTGCCCTGCTTGTCGCGCAGGGTGAGCACGAGGTCGTAGAGGTTGGGCGTCTCGGCACTCCACAGGCGCGGTGCCTTCACGTCCATGTCGAGGCTCAGCTCGCTGTCGGTGCCGACGGTGGCTGTCTGCGAGGCGATGGGCGTGGTGCCGTCGAGGATGCGTGCCTCCACGGTGCCTCCCTTCACGCCGTCGATGCCTGTGAGGCTCACCTTCACGTTCGCCTTGGCGTCGGTGTAGGTGTCGTCAAGGTCGGTGGTGAAGAAGTAGTCGCGCAGCTGGCTCTTGGGTGCCGACCACAGGAAGCAGTGGCGCTGTATGCCCGTGAGCCGCCAGTAGTCCTGGCACTCCAGGAACGAGCCGCTCGTGAAGCGATAGACTTGCAGGGCGATGGTGTTCTCGCCCTCGGTCAGGTAGTCAGTGATGTTGAACTCCGACGGCAGGTAGGAGTCCTCGGAGTAGCCCACTCGCTGCCCGTTCACCCAGAGGTAGTAGCCGTGTCCCACGCCGTTGAAGCGCACATACACGTCGCGCCCCGCCCAGTCGGTCGGCACGGTGAACTTCTTGCGGTAGGTGCCCACAGGGTTGGTCATGTCGCCGCTGTAGGTGAACCACCCCGGGCGGCTCGCCATGACGCTGTATGTCTGCTCGTCGAAGGAGAAGGGGTATGCCACGTTGCAGTAGAGCGGCTTGTCCCAGTTCTTGTTGTTGTGGACGCCATAGACCTGCCAGCTGGAGGGCACGTCGATGTCGCTCCATGCCGCGTCGTTCACGTCCTTGCGGCAGAAGGCGGTGGAAGCCTGCGCGGGGTTCTTCACCCACATGAATTTCCACTTGCCGTCGAGCGACTGGTAGTAGGGCGACTCCGCGAGGTCGTTGCTCCTCACGCCGTCCTCCGTCGCCATGGGGATGGCGAGCGTGTGTGCCGCCTCGCGGTTCACACTGGTGATGTCGGGATTGTCCCACTCGGTGCCCGTCTGGGCCTGGGCAGCTCCTGTGCCCACGATGAGTGCGAGGGCTGCCAAGGCCGTCCTCGCGCTGCGTCGGTTGGTTGTGTTCATGTCCAATAGGTTTTGGTTGTACATTGTTTTCCTTTGTCGGCG
>WFMB01000115.1 GCA_009177185.1 Bacteroidales bacterium | reverse complement strand
TGATGTTCCAACACCGTGTAACCAAGAATGTCACCTTCTGTATTGAAGCCAACAAGCACCTTAAGAGGACCACCGAAACCATTCTCGGTCGTAACGACAGCCTTACCAAGCAAATTGCCTTGTTTATCGTTGACGTCATAGGCTGTGAAAGCATCTACCTCCCACGGTTCTGACACCTCGATGTCGTCGCTGCCCATCACAGCCTTGATGCCAACAGCAAGATTCTCAGCATTGATTTTCTCAATCTGGGGAGCGGTGACGGCATTGACAGATGCCAACACACCCGCAGCCACGATGGCGATGACAGAAAGCACCACCAACATATTTGTTAATGAAGACTTTAACTTTTCCATACGCTTACTTCTTTACAGGCACTTCGCCAAATCTCTTAGGTTTAAACTTGTTGTTGATGAGCGGAACGAAAGCGTTCATAATGAGGATAGCGAACGACATGCCTTCGGGATAAGCACCATAGGCACGGATGATGACCGTAAGGACGCCAAGGGCCACACCGTCCACCAACTGACCGTTCTTACTCATCGGAGAGGTCACATAGTCGGTAGCCATGAAAATCGCACCCAGCAGGAGACCACCACTCATCAACTCTGCCAACGGATTGGCATAGACCGGGTCGGCAAAGTTGAGCATACCAGAGAGCACCACCACTGTAAGCAGGATGCTCACAGGAATATGCCAAGTGATTACTTTCTTCACCAACAAGAGAATCAAGCCAAGAATGAGCGCTGCTGCACAAACTTCACCGAGACAACCACCAGTGTTGCCAAGTAACATATCTTGAAAAGAAGGAAGCTGCTGCAACATCTGAGGGTCACCATCCTTAAAAGCTGCTTTCATAATAGCCAGAGGAGTTGCCCCCGTTTCGGCATCGAGGTATGCACCAAAGCCTTGCCCTGGAGTTGGCCATGTGGTCATATCAACAGGAAAGGAAATGAGCAGGAAAGCACGACCAGCAAGAGCAGGGTTGAAGAGGTTGCAGCCAAGACCGCCAAAGGTCATCTTCACAACACCAATGGCGAAGAGCGCACNCACGATGATAATCCAAGGCTGAATGTTGCTGGGCATGTTGAATGCCAACAGAATGCCCGTAAGGATAGCTGAGCCATCACAGATGGTACACTTGGGGTTCTTCATCATGAACTTGTTTATAGCCCACTCAAAGAACACGCACGATGCCACCGAAATGGCTGTGGTTATAATTGCGCCAATACCAAAGCTGATGAACGAGCAGAGGAGGGCAGGAACGAGGGCCATACATACCCTGTACATGTTCTTCTGCACGGAGTCACCGCTATGCACGTGAGGCGAAAGTGATACTACTAATTTATTTGCCATAATCTTTACTTTTTAGCCGCCATCTGACGAGCACGGATATTAGTCATTACTGTTGTTTTGCCTACACGGATAAGGTCAAGCATTGGGCGGTTAGACGGACAAGTGAACTGACACGAGCCGCACTCAATACAACTGGTAATATCCCCAGCCTCTACCTTATCCCACATTTTCTTGCCTGAACAAGTGGCAAGAAGATAGGGTTCCAATCCCATCGGACAAGCACTCACACACTTGGCGCATCGAATGCAAGGCTGTGGTTCGCCACGGCGCACATCGTCACCACTCATGATGAGTACGCCCGAAGAGCCTTTGCAGATAGGCACTTCAAGGTTGACCAAAGCCTTACCCATCATTGGACCACCACCAATCACCTTCACCTCGCCATCGGGAAGACCACCACAAGCCTCAATCAGCTGGCTCATAGGAGTACCCATACGAGTGAGGAAGTTGCCAGGATGCTTGAGTTGTTTGCCCGTCACAGTGACAATACGTTCAAAAAGAGGTTTGTTCTTCATCACTGCCTCATACACCGCAAAAGCAGTACCAACGTTTTGAATGATGGCACCCACCGAAACAGGCAGTGCAGGAGGCGCTGGCACTTGACGATGTACCACTGCATCAATGAGCTGCTTCTCACCACCCTGCGGATACTTTGTCTTCAGAGGAACAACCTCAATGTTGGGATACAGAGCAGCACACTTCTCAGAAAGAAGCTTAATTGCATCGGGCTTGTTCTCCTCAATGCCAATGAAGCCCTTGGTCACTTTAGCAGCCTTCATCAGCAACTCCACACCCACCAGCACTTCATCAGCCTTTTCAAGCATCAGACGATGGTCAGCTGTGAGGTATGGCTCACACTCCACCGCATTGATGATAACCCATTCGGGCTTGAATTGAGGAGGAGGCATCAGCTTCACATGAGTTGGGAAGCAAGCACCTCCCATGCCGACAACGCCCGCATTCTTCACTTTCTCGATAATCTCTTCAGGGGTAAGCTCTGGCTTGTCCGCCAACGTTACGAGTTTATCGCTACGGTCAATCGTCTCCTCCCACTCATCACCTTCGACCGTGATATACACCGCTGGCTTCTTGTAGCCACTGGCATCCACCACCGTATCAACCTTCAGCACCGTGCCGCTGACTGACGAGAAGATGGACGTTGAGAGCGCTTTTTCCATCGGCTTGCCAATTTGCGTACCCACCTTCACCTTGTCACCTTTCTGTACACAAGGAAGAGCAGGAGCACCAATGTGCTGCCCCATTGGGAACACAGCCACCTTTGGCAACTCCGCCACTTTAATTGGTTCAGCGGCAGACAGTTTGTTCTCTGCCGGATGAACACCACCTATTCTAAATGTCTTCATTTATATCCTCCTTTATTTAAGGCCAAGCAGAATCAACTGGCTTGGGGGAAGTGGAGCGTCTGTGCGCTTTGCTTCAAATTGAACTTCTTTAGCAGCAGGAGCTGGAGTGCTAATGTCCTTAGGACCAGCAAGGAGAATCTGCTGACTCGGCATGAGCGGAGCATCATACTTCACCTCAATTGGCTTCCATTCCTTGGCAGGCTTTGCAGGAGTAGCAGGTGCAACCTTGACGGCACCAGCCCCCTTAACAGCGGGTTTAGCAGCACCTGGGATAGGGTTGTGCGTATCCTTACGTTCCACACCCTTGATGCTCACCGAAGCGATAGCGCCACGTGGACAAGCCTCAAAGCAAGCACCACAGAGTACACAAGCCTCAGGGTTGATGTATGCTACGTTATTACCAACATGCACAGCATCACTGCCACAAGCGTTTTGACACTTCTTGCAGGCAATACAAGAGCTGGCGCAAATCTTCATGGCCTCAGCCCCCTTATCCATGTTCATACAGGTGACGACAAAAGCATCCTTGTTGGCACCGCTCACATTGCGCACCTCCATAATGCCACGTGGACAAGCCTTTTGACAGGCACCACAAGCCGTACACTTCTCGGCATCCACTTCTGGCAATCCCGTCTTAGGATTCATGTGCAGCGCGTCGAACTGACAGGCAGCTACACAGTCGCCACAACCAAGACAGCCATAAGAACAGAGCGTCTCACCCATACAGGTAGAGTTAGCCACTCGACAGCTCACCACACCATCGTAAGAAAGCACATGAGGGCGTTTCTCACAGGTTCCGTTACACCGAACAATGGCAAGTTTGGGAGTCGCAGCTGCAACCTCCATACCTAAGATTCCCGCAACCCGCTGCATGCACTCAGCACTACCCACACGACAATTCAGTCCTTCGGGCGATCCTCCATCAGCTGCCTTCACACATGCCGTAGCCATACCGCCACAACCAGGGAAGCCACAACCGCCACAGTTAGCACCTGGCAGCACTTCAAGCACTTGACCGATTCGGGAATCTTCCTTCACCGCAAACCGCTTTGACACCATGAAGAGCAACAGTGCAAGCACGAAGCCCAAAACGGCCAAAACAGCCACAGCAATCAGAATTACTTGAAAATCCATAAAATGTTTATTTTGTTAGTATATTAAGATGTTCAAAAAGTTAGTAAGCAAGAAAACAACACCGCAACAAGACCAGCACTCCCTACTCTATCCAAAAAGCAAAACGTCTTGCCAAACGGTTTCTATATATATATAATGTGTAAAAATAAGCTGCCAACACTACTGCCAACACTACTATAGCTATCAATTCATTCNNATNCAACNANACNNNCGCCACCNNCATCNACACAAGCGTGAGCAGCAACGGGACGCCAAACGCCAAACGCACCGCCTGTTTGCCCATACTCAACGTGCCGCACACAATCACCTGCTGCCCCACCTGATACTTCTGCGACGCATCCTGTTCATAGACATCAATCATCTTCTCTTTACTTTCACTCATCGAACATAAAGCACGCGCATGACAGCCACTACAAGCGGACACCTGAAGGATGTTCACCCTCACATGCGCCCCATCCACCGACGCAACCACGCCCTGATGCTCTATTTTTTCACTCATGATAAATAGACTATGTGTACTTTTAGCTTGAAGTTACCTTCATTTGCTGACAAATTGCAAAGCTAACATTACAACTCAGCTTGGCAAAAGTACTAAATTAAATCCTATCAAGAAAAGGAAAACCGAAAAAAACACACGAACAGACGAAAAGATTTCAGTTTTTCACAAAAAAGAAAAGGAAAAAGCGTAACTTTGTGCCGTCATTACGAGTTAGTGACAGAGTTCACGTCGTCACGAGCTGACGACATAATCATTAACAATTAAACATTTTTATTGCAAAATGGCAACAAAAATCCGTTTGCAGCGTCACGGCCGCAAGAACTATGCGTTCTACAGCATCGTGATTGCTAATGCACAGGCACCACGCGATGGTCGCTTCATCGAGAAGATTGGTACGTACAACCCCAACACCAATCCTGCAACAATCGATTTGAACTTTGAACGTGCACTCTATTGGGTGCTCGTGGGTGCTCAGCCTACAGACACCGTTCACAGCATCCTCTCTAAGGAAGGTGTTTACTTGAAGAAGCACCTCCTTGGCGGTGTAAAGAAGGGCGCTTTCGACGAGGCTGCTGCTGAAACCAAGTTCTCTGCATGGAAGGCCGAGAAGGAAGCCAAAGCACAGAAGGCTGCCGACAAGATGGCTGCTGACAAGGTGGCTGACAAGAAGGCTCGTCTTGCCGCTGAGAAGAAGGTCAACGAAGCACTCGCTGCTAAAATTGCAGAAAAGAAAGCAGCTGCAGCAGCCGCTTTGGCAGAGGCAGCAGCAGAGGTTGAAGCTCCAGCTGAAGAGGCTACAGAAGCACCAGCGGAGGCATAAACCTCAAACGGTTGATGCAACTTTCATCAACACAACAAAAGAAAAGGTGAATCCCAATGGGTTCACCTTTTCTTTTTTCTCAAGTTCCAATGTCCAGCATGCATACCCACCTTGAGCTCCATGGCGTATGCCTTACCCATGTTCGCCTTCACATTGTAGCCTATATAGAGCGGCTTGAAGAATTTGGGATAATAACGAATGCCGATTGTCTCCACCAACCTTGGCTCATAGTTCGCCCCAACCCAGCCATGCTGGCGGAACAGATACGTGCCCACGGACATGGGTAATGATAGCTGTTTATAGAACACCTCATGATGTCCGAAAATGTATAAGGTGTGCTTGCTGTGACGATAGTTGGTGGTCACGCCACACTGCTTCTCAATTTCGGGCACATGTGCTAAATAGCCCGCAAAAGAATACTCCAGTCCTATGCCAGAAGCATGCACCTGATTATAGCGCACCATCGGGGTGAAACCAGTGCTCCAAACCGTGTGGAGACCGAGTTTTCCATCCTTCTTCCGTTCGGCATCCGTCATGTGCTCACGTTGCAAAAGCCACTCCTCATAGAGTGTACGGAATCCTACAGAAGCATCAATGTCAAAATATAAATATGGCTCAAACAGGGGACGTTTGAAACGTTGCAACAACAATAAGCGCTCCCTATACGTACACCCTTTATCATCGGCAGGGCGATTCAAGTCGCAGCGCCCACGCAGCGTCAAGCCATAACTATTAGAACCCTTGTTGGGACGGTCAGTTGCGCTATTCGATACATGCTTGTACTCAAAGCCAAGACCTAACTCGACCGCAGGCGCAATACGATAAGCAGCATGTACACCACACCCAAAGAAAAGAGANANATGTTGACCAATNAAGTCATTGTCAAGATTTGTGTATNGATTGTAANGACGGGAACACAAAGCAAGCCCGTTTTCCAATGCGTAGCCAAAAGACCATTTGCGATTGCGATAAACGTCGCGGCGGAACGCAATATACGCTGCCCATGCGTACCCCATGCGCGACTGATAAGGAGTATCTCCCGTATGCAAACGTGTGTGACTATAGTCAAGCAGTTGAACACCTGCCTCCAACGTAGGGAATCCAAACACACGGTCATAGACACTGATTGCCGTATCCAAAGGGTTTGCCTGTGAGTTCATGAACAGCGAATAGTTGCCTCCCCATCCTCGCTTGACCAACTTCTCACCACGAATCTTGATGTTTATCAGATGATTGATTCCAGCACTTCCACCCACCGTGTAGATAAACTTTGGGGGGGCATTTTCGACATCAACAGAATCAGTGTCCTCCGCCCACATCGGAACAAAAGACACTGACACCATTATCGCCACGAGGCAGCTTCGGAGAAGTTGCACCATTCCTCTCATACAACTATTCAGCCGAGAACTCCTTGATGCGTTGTTCTTCCTCCAGCTTACAAATCAGCAACGTATTGTCCTTCTCAGCCACGATGTATCCATCAAGCCCCTGGACAACCACTCGCTTCTCTTCTGTGACATGCACCACACTGTTGCGCGTCTCGTACAACTTCACATTCTCGCCAATCACATTGTTCCCATGCGCATCCTTCTCTGCCAACGTATGCAGCGACCCCCATGTGCCCACATCGCTCCAACCGAAATCAGCAGGGAATACGAAGATTTCGTCAGCACGCTCCATGACAGCATAGTCGATAGAGATACTCGGGCACTCAGGGAAGTGCTTGTCGATGGCAGCCTGTTCCTCCTCCGTTCCATACACTGGCAGCAGACCTTCAAAGATTCTCGAAACCTCTGGCTCATATATACGGAGCGCATTCACAATCGTGCCCACATTCCAGATAAAGATGCCTGCATTCCAGAAGAACTCCCTGCTTTTCAGATACTTCACCGCCGTTGAGTAATTGGGCTTCTCCTTGAAGGAGTCCACCCTGAAGATTTCCTTGTTACGCAAAGAAGGCTCTTGCAGGTCGGCCTGTATATAGCCATATCCAGTTTCGGGACGCGTGGGATTCATGCCTAATGTCACGATGGCATCCGTCTCCGCCGTGAAATTCAATGCCGACGAGATGACACGCTGAAACTCTACCACATCCGTCACTAAATGGTCTGATGGAGTGATGACCAGATTCGCTTTCGGATTCTTCGCCTTGATGCGCCAGCTCACGTATGCAATGCAGGGCGCCGTGTTGCGACGGCAAGGTTCCAACAAGATGTTGCTCTTGGGAACATCAGGCAACTGCTCAGCCACAATGTCGGCGTACCGCTGCGAAGTGACCACCCACACATTCTCGGGCGCAATCAGTCCTTTGAAACGGTCATACGTCATCTGTATGAACGTGCGCCCTGTGCCAAACACGTCAATAAACTGCTTCGGACAGTCAGTCGTACTCATGGGCCAAAAACGGCTACCCACACCTCCTGCCATAATCACGAGGTTGTTGTTTNGATTNCACTGCATACTCNTCACTNNTCTNTTAGTTTCTACTCTAATTCATCAAATTACACGCAAAATTAAAGCTTTTCCCCCGATTCACAACATTTTTTCACAAAAAAACAAACTGAAAGTGATTCACATGCGGAAAGAATAAAGTAATTTTGTAAAAATTTATCACGAACCAATGACTTTAATAGCTGATAGCGGTTCGACCAAAACCGCATGGTGTGTGGCAGAAAACAGCAATGTCATCCACACCCAAGGCATCAACCCCTTCCAGCAAGACGAGCAGACCATCTGTGCTGTGCTCCGTGAGGAACTGATGCCTAAACTCAATGAAATCATTGACAACAAACCATTAACCACCATCCATTTCTATGGAGCTGGTTGCACCCCCGAAAAAGCCCCCATCGTGGCTACCTACCTCAAAAACACGGTCGGTGCCACAGTCGAGATTCATGTGGAAAGCGACATGCTTGGCGCTGCGCGAAGTGCCTGCGGACACGATGCTGGCATCGTCTGCATTCTTGGCACGGGCAGCAATTCCTGCTACTACGACGGCAGGCAGCTGCACCCCGGCATTCCAGCCCTTGGCTACATCTTGGGCGATGAAGGCAGCGGAGCCTGCATCGGCAAACGCTTAGTGAGCGACATTCTCAAGCAGCAACTGCCTCCAGACATCTGCCAGCTTTTCTTCGACGAAACCCATGAGACCCAAGCCAACATCATCCAACGCATCTACCGAACTCCCCTCCCCAACCGCTATCTCGCTTCGTTAAGCCCCTTCTGCGCACGCCATCGGGAGCATCCTGCCATCCACGCCCTCCTCATCGACTGCTTTACCCAATTCTTCCGCCGCAACATCGACCCACTCAAATGTAAAATGGCGGACAATGAATACGAATGCGGGGGCTTGCCCGACACACTGGTAGACAAACAAATCCACTTTGTCGGCAGCATCGCCTACCACTACCGCGATGAGCTGACCACCGCTGCTACACAATGCGGTTACTCCATCGGTCACATCCTTCAATCACCCCTCGAAAGACTCGTACAATACCNTCGGGCAGCATCCCGATAACTGCGCACCCTGCGCATATACAATCGTCCTNCCNGCACAAAATAAAACGGACNCCCTGCGCATNTTATTTCGCGCAGGGTGTCCGTTATTGACAACCAAAGGTTTATGTATTTCGTCCCTTTGAGGCTCTGAAAGGCGGTCTGCTTCCTTACTCCGTTGTTGACAAGTTGCTATCCCTGACCAATCGACGAATCTCGTCCCGCTTGTCCGCATAAAGCTGATAGAGCAATTCGCCATTGCGCTGTCCTTGTTCCTTGGTGAAAGCATTGTTCCACAGACGCATACCTCCAGCGGTGAGGCTACGAAAGCCTGCATCATACCATCCAACCTGAAGTCCACAGAGCCAGGCACGCGCACAAAGCTCGTAGTCGTCAAACTGGAATGGAGCAAAGCGGAAGTCTATATGATGCAGGTGCTGAGCATACAACTCTTTGTTAATCCACATGGGGGCACGGTTGACGGCAGTGGCAAAGCAGAAGTCTCCATGCGCCTGCGACTCTCCCCCATGCGCCCACTTCTTGTCATCCTCGAAAGCGATGTCGAGCGCACCCAGACCTCCTAAGATGACCATCTTGGGATGCTGTTCAAACAGGTGTACCGCTTTCTCCACCCATTCGATGCCTTCAAAATCGTCGTCATCTTGCATCAAGGCTATATATTGACCATTAGCCAGTCGAATCGCCTTGTCGTAAGTGACATTCTCAAACAAATCGTTGGCACGAAGCAGAAACTCGTTGGCACCAGTCAGAGCAGAAGCCAGACGCACGGTATGCTCCAACTGAGAACCATCGTCGATAACGATGATTTCAGCGTCTTCATATTGACGCAATTTGGGCAACACATGGCATATCTGCAAGCTCTTGTCATGCGATTGCAGAATGAACGTCACCTTGGGCGTTTTCCTATATCCTTTAGCCACCCATGAAGCATGGTTCTTCTTTTGCTGCACAGCACCTGTCCGCTTTTGTAGGGCAAGCTTTACTTTTTCTATCAAGAGTTTCATATATCAGGATTTTGTAGTGGTGAACACTCCGTGCCAACCCAGGGCAAAAATGTACCATCGGAAAGAAGTACGCCCAGTATGGACGTACTTCTCAATTATCTTGCATGTTTGTCGCATGAAACCATCAGGTTCTGACAGACCTTTGTTACTACTTCTNTTTGGATGNTGNCTTCTTGGNAGAAGTGGCTTTCTTTGCCACCGCAGGAGCTGATTCCGTCTCAGCCGCCGTCTTCTTCGCTGGAGCTTTTGAAACAGACTTTTTTCCCACCTCATCCGTCGGGTTATACTTCTCCAGTTTCTTGCGCAGACGCTCAATCTCCTTGTCCTTGGCGGCAAGTTCGTCACCTTGATTCTTAATCATGGTGATAAGCCCGTCAATCTCTTCATTGTCAGCCCCACCATAGAGGTTGTTGACACGGGAGATAAAGTCGCCAAGGATATTCATGTAGTTGGTGAAAGCATCGTATGGGCTGTCGTAGATGCCACGGTACTGATAACCAGGTTTAGTGGTCATGAAGCGGAAGTTGTTGGATGCCTGCAAAGAATCCCAGTCCTTCTGGATGCGGCGGTCACCCGACACACGCACACGCTCGGCAATGCTGTAGAGTTTATCGAATGCTTCACGCTGCATCACGTTGCCTAACCAGCAAGAAGTGTCACGCTCTTCATCTACCCAAGAGATGTTGTATGGAACCTCAACAGCACCCACACTCTTCTCTTCGCAAAGCTCTGATGGCAATGCAAAGCCGATGCCACGCTCCTTTGCCAGTGAAGGGATAGCTTTCAAGAACTCCAAGATATTGCTGGAAAGTGGCTGCAAGATACCGAAGGTAACCAACTCACCAAAGATGTTGATGATGTCCTCACCCTCAGGGGTGTTGGCAATCCAATCCATCCATGTGTCTGCGAACAAAGGATATTCAGACCAATCCTGACGCGAGAAGCGTTCGGTGATGTCTTCAGAGAGCTTGATGTCGCGCAACAGAAGTTTCAAACGCGGGTCACTTGCGCAGTGATACAAATAATGCGGAGACTTCCAACCCAACACCTGCTTGGCGCCTTCTGTTATCATGCCTTTGAAACCCATGGCAGCTACCTGAGCACCAATGTCGTCATTGTAGATGAGCGAGGAGTTGCGGAACACCTTCGGACGCTTGCCAAAGAGGACCTCGATTGTATCGCCCATACGCTTCACCTCCTCAGCAAAACTCTCCTCGTCAGCCAAAGAAGCAAGACCATGACTGTAAGGTTCGCACAGGAACTCGACCTGCCCCGTTGCGTTAATCTCACGAAGCAGGTCAAGCACTTGTGGAGCATGGAACTCCAACTGCTCAAGTCCAACACCCGACAAGGAGAAAGCGACTTTAAATTCGGGGTGTTCCTTACACATCTGAAGCAACGTCTGCAATGCAGGCACATAACTGCGCTCAGCAATATCGTTGATGGAACGCTCATTCTCGTAATCATCATAATAATAATGGTCACGACCTATATCGAAGAAACGATAACGCTTGAGATGAATTATCTGGTGAATCTCAAAATAAAGACAAATCCTTTTCATATTCGTATGAAGTTTTGAGGTTTAAGGTTCTGAGGCTCTCAAGTTTTGAGGTTCATACAACCCGCATGACTTTACCACCTCATGGTCTTATAACCGATTGTTTATATTAGTGAATGAATCCTCCGTTGTAAATGCACTGATCATAGAGCTTGCGGATGCGGTGCCCCACCTTTACCCAAGTGATTTCAGCAACCTCCTTCATGCCCTCTTCTTGTAAGTATTTGTGCAGACCTTCATTGGTACAGAGAGAGTATATGGCATCAGCCATGGCATTGATGTCCCAATAATCGACCTTGATGACTTTGTCGAGAATCTCACCACATCCCGATTGTCTGGAAATGATGGATGGAGTACCACACTGCATGGCTTCGAGGGGCGCGATACCAAAAGGTTCTGATACCGATGGCATCACAAACACGTCGGATGCTTTATAGCACTCATACACTTGCTTCCCTCGCTGAAATCCAGGAAAATGAACACGGTCCGCAATGCCTTNTGCCGCAGCNAAATCGACCATTTCCCAGTACTTATCGCCAGAACCAGCAAAGCAGAAGCGAATGTTCTTAGAACGCTTGCAAACGAGGTCTGCCGCCTCAATGAAGTATTCAGGACCTTTCTGCATGGTGATTCGTCCAAGGAAGGTAACAACCTTCTCCTTTCCATGATTAACACGTGGAATATCCAAATACTCCTGTGGCAATGGATATACCGCATTGTGCATGGCGAAACACTTACGTGGATCTTGGTGATATTCACGGATAACCGTTTGACGGGTTAGTTCTGACACACACATAATGCAGTCAGCATGATCCATACCATTCTTCTCTATGGAATAGACAGTTGGATTCACCTTGCCACGAGAGCGGTCAAAGTCGGTGGCATGCACATGAATGCACAAAGGCTTACCACTTACCATCTTGGCATGAACGCCCGCAGGATAGGTAAGCCAATCGTGGGCATGAATGATGTCGAACTGCTCCGAACGAGCCACCACACCTGCGATGATGGAGAAGTTGTTAATTTCATCATGAAGATTCCCAGGATAACCACCTGCAAATTCCATACATCCCATATCGTTCACATTCATGTATGAGAAGTCGGCATAGATGTGGTCTCGGAAATTATAGTATTCTTCAGGTGTCATGTAGTCAGGGATACGACTCTTTATATAATCATAGTCGTGCCCGCGATACACAATAGGCACTTGATTCATACCTATGATACGCAGGAACTTCTCTTCCTCACCACATGGCTTTGGAAGGCAAAAGGTTATTTCAGCATCGGGCTGACCTTCAATCATTCCTTTGGTAATGCCATAAGAAGCGACGGCCAATCCACCATATATCTTAGGAGGGAATTCCCAACCAAACATTAAAACTTTCATTTCTCCAGTCCTCCTTCTTTAATAGTTATAGAATTTTGAAAGAACCTTGTTGACACGCAACACTGCTGCCACATTCATGGCGAAAGAAAGAGCTCCGCGCCCACTAAATGGAGGGTTGCCATCAAACAATTCTGGCAATGTGCCAATACAATGATAGTTCATCTCTTCTTCCAAGCCGATGAAACAACGGTCCACCCACGAAAATGCGCCACGCTTGTAGATTTTCATACAGGTTTCCAAATAGAAGCCAGAAAGCCAAGGCCAAACAGTACCTTGGTGATAAGCGGAATCACGTTGGATTTGTGCACCCACATAGATTGGGTTGTAACCGCCAGACTTCGGAGAGAGCGAACGAATACCCTTAGGGGTCAACAGCTCCTTCGTACAGATGTCAAAGATTCTTTTACGTTCAGGAGTCGTCAACGGACTATACTCCAACGAAGAAGCAATCAGCATATTAGGACGAACAGACCAAGAGATATAACCTTCATCCACGTAATCCAGCAAATATCCATGCTCGTTCAAGAACGTTCCCTTGAACGACTTGCCCACCAACTCAGCCAACTGCGTATATGCTTCAGCAGGACGATTAACCGACATCAACATCTCCGCGTTGAAACACAAAGCATTATACCAAAGCGCATTGATTTCAACCACATAACCAGAACGAGGCACAACAGGAGCACCATTCACTTCGGAGTTCATCCACGTAACAGCATGTTCACGACCATTGGTAAACAACAGCCCGTTCTCGTGGAATTGCAAATTAGGATGTTGATTCGACTTTATATAATCAACTATCTTCTCCACCAGCTTGCCATACTTTTCTCGTGCCACATCAGCATCCACCAAACGCGCATACTGCTGGACGCACCAGACAGCCCACAGCAAGACATCGGGCTTATCCATCTCAAATATCTTAATACCCGAATTCTGCCCCTTCATGAAATCCTGAATAGCTTTCTCCGCAGTCTTCATGCACTTCTCATAATACTCGACCTCGTCAATAGCGAGCGTCAAGCCAGGAAGAGAAACAAACATATCGCGAGCTCTGCACTTAAACCAAGGATATCCCGCAATGATATAAGTTTCGCCATCCCGTTCATAATGGAATTGGTGAGCTGCATTGACCAAGNATGACTGNANATTNGTACGAGGAACATGCACCTCNNATTCATAGTNAAANATNTTCTTTAACTGAGTTNATTTCANTTCACTCAAACCAGCAGCAAAGACAACACTTTCGCCCTTCTTAATGTTGAATTCAAAATAGCCTGGGACATACAAATCCTCCTTGTATTCATAGCCCAACTCCTGTTCTTTCTGATACTCAATGCCTCGATACCAGTTCGGCTCATAAACGAACTCATTCTTCTTGCTGAATTGCATCATCAGTTCAGGATAGCCAGGATAAAGACAAGTCTTGATACCGTTGTCTATCACATCATAGCATTTGTTGGCATTCGCGTTTTCATGCGTACATTCCTCCACGCTGCGAAACGCCAAAAACGGACGCAGCCGAAGCGTTGTAACCGAATGAGCATCAAGCAATGTGTAACGAATTAAAATTCGATTCTCAAAATGCTGGAAGACCTTCTCCTTTTTCAAGATTACACCACCCACACGGTAGATTGTCGTCGGAAGTTTCTCCCATTCGCAAGAACGTATATACTTATGTCCATTGGGGCTGTACACATTCCCCGAATACTTGTGAAGACCCAGATTGAACTGTGCGCCATGCTGAATGACAGTCTCATCCAACGAAGACAAAAGAACATGATTCTCGTCATCCAATTCTGGAATAGGAACGACCAACAAACCGTGATATTTACGCGTATTACAGTCCACGATGGACGAGCAAGAATACGCACCTGACTTATTCGTGCGCAGAATCTCTTTTGGCAGAGATTCAGGCAAGTTAGTCATCAGAGCTTTGTCAAAACGTAAATAACTCATAGTTGTATTTTA
>WFMB01000075.1 GCA_009177185.1 Bacteroidales bacterium | reverse complement strand
AGATTTTAGTCAAACCGTCAACAATCTGCGCAACCTTAGGACCAAACATGTTCTCGATGTCCTCCACGGTATAGTCAGTGTCTTCCACCACATCGTGGAGCAGTGCCGAACAGATGGATGTAGAGCCCAGCCCTATCTCACAACAAACAANCTTGGCNANCNCANGCGGGTGCATGNTGTAAGGCTCGCCCGACAAGCGGCGCACTNCCTTATGAGCATGTTNCGNAAAGTTAAAAGCCTTAGTGATAATCTCTACCTTCTTCCTGTGCTTGCTTGCCAAATACGCATCAATCAAACTTTGAAACTCGTCATTGACCATCTTTTCTTCGAGTTCCATATCTGCCTTTGTTGTATCCATAAAGCTGTATGATTAACTGGTTACAGATTCTTTCCCACACACTCTAACGGTCACACGCTATTTCACGCGAAGCTTCTGCCCTTCACGAATCATGTCGCTCCGCAAGTTGTTCATCTTCTTCAACTTTTCTACCGTCGTGNCATTACGCTTAGCGATNGAAGANAAGGTTTCGCCACGTCTGANAGACACANCTTTTGATGCCTNCGAACGGGTCGTAGTGCTTCGCCTACTGTTACGAGCAGAGGCATGATTGGAAGTGGGGGCGTTCGCCTGCACACCTTCCACATCGTCAACGACAACACGGCGCACACCTGCAGCCAACGAGCCACTCGCAGCATTGGCTGCATAGACGCTGTCTTCTTTCAAGACAAAATCCTCTATCGCGCTTGCTGGCAGACGAAGCACATAGCCAACAGGAACGATGTCACGACGGTATTGAGGATTGATGGAGCGCAGTTCATCTACAGTCACATTACACTGTGAGGCAATCTGTGCATACGTCACCTCGCGCTGCACAACAACGGTGTCCGACTCCAACGGCAATGTCGTTTCGCGAGGCACGATGCCATGCTCGCAATAGTAATTCATAATATAAGTGGCTGCGATAAAAGCAGGAACATAGCCACGCGTCTCACGAGGCAAGCGGTTATACACCGACCAAAAATCCGCACTTCCTTGATTACCAGAACGAAGGATAGCCTTCTGCACGTTTCCTTCGCCACAATTATAAGCGGCAATCGCCAAGCCCCAATCGCCAAACATATCATACAGGTCACGCAGATAGCGAGCAGCGGCTTCGCTTGACTTGATAGGGTCACGACGCTCATCAACCAAGGTATTCACCTCCAGCCCATAACGCTTGCCTGTCGTCAACATGAACTGCCACAAGCCAGCAGCACCCACTCTGGAAGTGGCTGACGGACGAAGCCCCGACTCGATGACAGGCAAATACTTCAGTTCCAGAGGCAAGTTATACCGCTCCAACGCCTCTTCAAAGATTGGATTATAGAAATTGGCGGAAGCCAACATAACGGCTACCGCACCCTTCATGCGCGAACTATAGGTATCGATATACTTCCTCGTCACATCGTTGAGCGGAAGCTCTATCGTCGTTGGAATGCGCGACAAGCGGCTAATCAGCACCGAATCGTCATACGACAACGTGCGAGCAGTACCTGTTCCCACACTCAGGTTGGTCTGATTGGTATAGTCTTTCATCAACTCTTCTTCACTCACAAATAGGCTTTCGGGCATGTCATCACTCTCCACCACACTGCTATCGGCAACAACAGGCGCATTCACTTGTGCCAATGCACAGGAGAAGGACAAAGCGGAAAGGCAGGAAATAATCATCTTCTTGTTCATATAGTCATCTCATTTTAATCAAGTTAGAAATTCAAACAACATTGCAAGCCATAGGAACTCCCGTTCATCCCTGATGGGTGGAAGACAGGCTGTCGGTCATGAATAACGGCTGGACGCACTTTCATCGACAAGTCCTTGCTGATGTCGAAACTCGACAACTCCGCATCAACATAGGCATCGATGATGGACAGCGCATAAACACCTATCATGCAGAACATGCTCAAATCGCGATAACGGCGATAATAGTTCTTCTTACGCCGAAAGAGTTCCTGCAAGCGAGCCTTGTTCGCTTGAACATCATAGTGTGCAGGAACAAAATTCTCATAACTCTTGGTATTCTCGTCGCTGTCCATGATGTCGATATACGCCTGAGAATAATCGCGATACATCGTGTTGTTCCAATTCAAAGCATAGACACAGCCCAAGAAGCCGCCATACACCAAAGGAAGTTTCCAGTATTTGCGATTGTAAATCTGTCCACCGCCAGGAAAGATGAAGGCAAACCACATAGCTTTCTTGGGGTCAGGGATGAAACGTTCCTGCAACTTCTCACCCAAGGCATGGGCCAACGAATCTTCGGTGAAAGTGAAACGCTTTATCAAGGTGTCAACGTGCATAACGACAGGCTCCACATCGTCGGTCGCAACAAGGATGTCTTCACCAACAGGCAAATCAACAGCAGCAACACTATCCGTTCCAATGCTATCGGCGACAGCATCCCCGACAGCCTCATGCAGATGCTCTTGAGCGCATCCCCCCCCTGACAGGGACGGCATCCACATGAAAAGACACATTATTATATAATATATGTGACGATGCAACCGCATAAACGTTCCTTATTGGACAAGAGCCAAGATTCTGCGCAAATCATCTATACTCTGATAGGAGAAAGAAACTTTTCCGCCCCCCTTGGCTGCGCACGAGAACTTCACGTCAGTGCCGAGGCAAGAAGAAAGCTGGGCACGCAGGGCTTCCATCTCTTCTGTCATCTGAACACGCCCTGTTGTGCGCACAGACGCAGACTGAACACGCTTGCCGTCGCCTCCCTCGTTCATCTCCTTAATCAACTCCTCCACTTGACGCACAGAATAGCCTTTGCTCTGAATCTCATTGAAGACCTTGATTTGCGCCTTCGGATTGTCCAATGCCAACAATGAACGAGCATGCCCCGTATCAATCAGATGGTTCTGAATGGCAACATGCACAGGAGCCGGCAGCTTCAGCAGACGCAGATAGTTCGCCACCGTAGCACGCTTCTTGCCCACACGCTCACTCAGCTTCTCCTGAGTCAAGCCATAGGCGTCAATCAAATGCTGATAGGCCAATGCTATCTCGATAGAATTGAGGTCTTGACGCTGGATATTCTCTATCAACGCCATCTCCATCACGTTTTCATCGCTTGCCGTGCGTATATAAGCAGGAACCGAAGTCAACCCTGCACGCTGAGAAGCACGCCAGCGACGCTCACCAGCGATAATCTGATAGCGACCATTGTCCAGCTCGCGCAACGTAATTGGCTGGATGATACCAATCTCCGAAATGGAGTCAGCCAACTCCTGCAAAGCCTCTTCGTCAAACTCATGACGAGGCTGGTTCGGGTTACGTTCAATCAAGTTGATGTCAATCTCATTGATGGTAGAAGACCCCTCCGTGCGCACATCCTCAGTCGAGATGAGCGCATTCAATCCGCGACCCAGCGGGGAACCAAACTTTTTTCTAACAGCCATACAATCTTTTTCAGTTGAGAGCGTTTCACATTCATTTTCCTTCACGCGCCATAATCTCCTTAGCCAAAGAGATATAATTCTTGGCACCATTCGACATGGCATCATACAAGATACAAGGAATGCCATGACTCGGTGCTTCCGACAACTTCACATTGCGCTGAATCACCGTCTTGAACACCAGTTCTTGAAAATGCCGCTTCACTTCCTCATAAATCTGATTAGCCAAACGAAGGCGAGAGTCGAACATAGTGAGCAAAAAACCCTCTATCTCCAACCGAGGATTCAGTTTCGACTTGATAATCTTAATCGTGTTCAGCAGCTTGCTGATACCCTCCAACGCAAAGTATTCACACTGCACCGGGATAATAATAGAATCAGCCGCCGTCAAAGAGTTCACCGTGATAATGCCCAACGAAGGAGAACAATCAATAAAAATATAATCGTACTCCGCACGCAACGGCGCCAAAATCTTCTTCAAGACCATCTCGCGCTTATCAATGTTCAGCATCTCGATTTCAGCACCCACCAAATCTATATGGCTCGGAATGATGTCTAACCCGTCAATATCGGTCGTATATACAGCCTCATGAGGATCCGCAGCACTGGTAATACAGTCATAGATAGACAAATCCACCTGCTGAATATCAACCCCCNGACCGGAAGAAGCATTCGCCTGCGGGTCCGCATCAACAACAAGCACCTTCTTGTCGAACGCAGCAACACTTGCCGCAAGATTGATAGCCGTCGTCGTCTTGCCGACACCACCCTTCTGATTAGCCAATGCAATAATTTTTCCCATATCAAACTACAATTTATACATTACAACAATAAGGTGTTCACCGAAAACCATCCGACACATTACAGCCACCGCCACCCTATCATCAACCATTCAATTCCACATGCAAAGTTACAACTTTTATGTGGAACAAACNCAAAAAAGACGTNGANCANGNCCCCTGCCCCTACTTTTTCGCACTTCCCCCTCCATTCACAACCACACACAACAAAAAAAGAGGAGAAAGAAAAATTCTTCCTCCTCATGGTGGGCGCTGACGGATTCGAACCGCCGACCCTCTGCGTGTACGGCAGACGCTCTGAGCCAGCTGAGCTACGCGCCGCTGTTGGTCGGGATGACACGACTCGAACGTGCGACCCCTTGGTCCCAAACCAAGTATACTACCAACTGTACTACATCCCGATTCTCAACACTCTCAAGGACTCTCCCTCGAAAAGCACTGCAAAGGTACGACTTTCTTCCCTTCCCACCAAACAAAAGCCACTTTTTTTGAACAGCAGAAAGAAAAAAAGCAGAAACTAGTCAAGTCTATACACAATACACGCCATTTCCCCACCCCTCAACCCACCTTTACAAGTGCAGATTCCACCATGCGCCATCAGAGAAGACCGTCCGCCTTCCCAGCACCATCCTCCTGCCCCAACCAATAAAATTCCGCAAAACCGACCCTTCACCTTTCCCATCCTCCTAATAGCTCCCCAAAATCGGAGTCCCCGACACCGACCAATCGGAGTCGGGGACATCGGACAGTCGGAGTCGGGGACTCCGATTTTGAGGTTGTGGAAGCACACCTCACAACAAAAGGCAGAATGTGTGACAGGGCTAATGGACATATTTCATCATCATACCTGCAATAAGCACATGTATATCTTCCAGCAGCGACGTTCATAAACTTCGCCCCAAGGAGATGGGCAATATAAAATCGGCACGGTTCCAAGCAGCGACCTTGAAACCATGCCGATTCTTTAAGACACATCCCACAAGTGGGGACTTCTCCTATGCCACAAAGCTATGTATCTAACGCAATGTAGGGTAGCACAGCATTGTACTACCCTACACTATTCAATCAATCGTCAAAGTTTATTTCAGCGTAACGATTGCACGACGGTTGAGGTTGAATGGAGCAACGTCATTAACGCCACCAACACCCTTCACTTCAATCTTCGCACGATCAACACCGAGGTTTACGAGTTCGTCAGCAACTGCCTGAGCACGAGCCTCAGAAAGCTTCTGGTTGTAAGCAGAAGAACCAGTCTTGCTATCAGCAGCACCAACTACAGACACCTTAGCGCCAGTGTTCTTGGCAGCAACAGCAACAGCCTCAAGGTTGATGATATCCTTCTTAGAGTTAATCTTAGAAGAGTTGATGTTGAAGAACACAGAAGTAGCAGCAGAACCAACATTGCTGGAAACCTCTGGGCACTTGTGGTTAGCCCACTTAGCGAGCTCAGAACGAAGACGTGCATTCTCATTCTGCTCAGACTTCAGCTGAGAACGGAGAGCAGCAAGTTTTGAGCAAGCCTCTGCTGAGAGAGCTTCGTAGTCATCAAGAGACACAGCCTTTGACCAGCCAGTCTTGCCAAGGTTGAAATTAAGACCGAGGTCAACAGATACAAGGTTGTTTGCTGCAAGAGCTTCTGGCTCAGAGTCACAATAAGGCATGAAACCCTGTGTTGTGAATGCGCAAGCAACATCCATATAAACACTTACACGCTTTGAAAGCTTCCAAGCAGACTCAAGACCAACGCCAAGAGCTGGAGAATAATTATCATTAGCGAAGTTACGGATGACACCCATACGTGGGAAAACAATCAGATTCCAAACACGAGAGTCATTGTAGCCACAGAAAATGTTGCTGAGGTTAAACTCTGTATCAAAGTATACAGCTGCGAAACCGCCCTTATGGAAATCAGGAGTCTCCCATACATGGTCTGTATTACGGAAAGCATGTGCAAACGCACCATTTTCCCAATTGAGTTTCAGACGAGTACCGATACCTGGAGTAAACCACTTGCCTACAGCAAGGTCAACGCCATAAGAACGACCATTGTGCCAATCCTTTGTCAGAAGGGAACCACCATGATACAAGCTCGTAACATTCATATCAACGCCAACCTGTACAAANNAGTNTGACCAGAAAGAATNCGTAGNCACGCTGTACTNGTTAGTTGTTGNTGNTGCAAATTCATCGCACTNTGCATTAGCAGCGACAGTACCCAGGCCTACAAANNCCAACGCCATCATTAACTTTTTCNTAATAATTTAATTTAATAAAACAATAATNGAGTNCTACCTAAACCACCTTTTGTAGATGATACATTATAGAANGCCGTCATTTTGTCGTCCACACACCATGTTTAGACAAATTACATCATTCGTGAGTGCAAAGGTACATATTTCATTGATTCCTTCATTAAAAAATATAAAAAAAAACAGAAAAAACTTCATAGAGAGTACTTTGGAAGCCATAAAAAACGCTTTTAGGTAAATTCAGAACGCATCATTGACCATTTTATCATCCCATATAGCATATACCAATTTACCATCAGGCGTGCGCGCAGGTGTCTTGGTCGCAAACAAATCCTGCAAAAGACGCTCCATTTCCGAGACAGACAGCACTTGCCCATACACAATCGCCGCGTTTTCTGCCATAGCCAGCGCCATGGCCTCCTGAGCATCTTTCTTTATGTTATTCGTTTTCTCTCTTGCCGCTACAACCATTTCATGCAGCAAGCCATCGATGTCCACACCTTCAATACCAGACGGAATCCCGTTTATAGAATAGGCCCCTCCGCCCAAATTGGACAGTTCAAACCCTAAGCTACAGATGTCATCCATCATATCTTCCGCAGTCAACGCATCCTCCTTGTCAAACTGAATGACATTGGGAAACAATTCCTTCTGAGACGGGCGGTTACCCGTATTGATACACTGCATGTTGTGGTCGAACAAGACTCTGACATGAGCACGATGCTGATTGACCACCATGACACCCTCACTACAGGGTAGAACGATGTATCGTCCCTTATATTGAAATTTGGGAACAGATGCGTCAACAGTAAGAGAAGAAGTGCCATGTTCCACAATGACATCGTTCCAAATAGAACCCTGCAAAACACGTTCTTCCGGGACAGCGTCAAGCCGACTCCCCATCATTCCCGAATCAAATGGCAACGATACAAGAGCCTCATCGTCACTCATCTTAACAGTTTCCATGCCCACATCCGGCAACCGACTCTCGTCATACAAACTTTCCCATCCATTAGGAACAGAGGCAGAACGCGCCCCACTCTCCTTGAACGGATTATAGGTTGACACAGAAAGTTTAGGCTGACGAGGCACAGTCGCATCAGCCCCCATCACTGGGATATCGGGACGCCCTTCCACATCAAAGTCAATCATTGGGACATTACAAAAACGACCAATGGTTTCTTTCACAGCCGCCGACAGCACCTGCCAAATGGGTTGCTCGTTATCAAACTTAATCTCCGTTTTAGTAGGATGGACATTCACATCCACTGCCGACGGTTCCACCGAGAAATAAAGGAAATAAGAGATATGCTCACCCGTAGGTATCATGTTTTCATAGGCTTTCATCACAGCGCTATGAAAGTATGGATGCCGCATATAACGCCCATTGACAAAGAAATACTGATGTGCCCCCTTTTTCTTTGACGACTCGGGCTTTCCAACATACCCGGAGATACGCACCAATGATGTCTCCACATCCACAGGAAGCAACTCGGCATTGATTTTCTTTCCAAACACATCTACAATGCGCTGCCTAACCGATGCTTGTGGTAAATGGTGCATTTCCACACCATTATTATATAAAGAGAACGACACATCAGGATGCACCAGAACGATCCGTTGAAAGTCTGCCACCACATTTGCCAACTCCGTCTGGTTCGACTTCAGGAATTTGCGTCTGGCAGGAACGTTGAAAAACAAGTTCTGTACAGAAAAGTTACTCCCAACAGGGCACATGACAGGCTCTTGCTTTTCTATTCTCGAACCCGAAAGTTGAAGCATTGTACCGAGTTCATCGTCCTTCCGCCTGGTTTTCAGTTCAATTTGAGCAACCGCCGCAATGCTCGCCAAAGCCTCACCCCGGAACCCCATCGTCGTCAGATTAAAGAGGTCTGATGCCTCATGAATCTTCGATGTAGCATGACGCTCGAAAGAGAGCCGTGCATCCGTTTCGGACATTCCTTTACCATCGTCAATCACCTGCACGTTCGTCTTCCCTCCATCAACAACCAAAACTCTGATGTTCTCCGCTCCAGCATCAATCGAGTTNTCCATCATCTCCTTCACGANNGANGNNGGNCGGTTGCACCACCTCACCTGCCGCAATTTGATTAGCAACAGCGTCTGGCAAAAGATGTATGATATCGTTCACAGCCATTCTCACAAAGAATTAAAACCACAACTGCCCCACAGCAAGGTAGCGCATGAGCAACAACAACAAAACGATGGCTGTAATTAACACGCCATACGAAACTGGCTTTCGACCGCTCTCCTTCCGGCGCTTCAAATGCTTTGTTGCCTGCACAAACTTTCCACGTATATCTTCTGAGGAAAACTCCTTTGGAGGCAACAGACCCAGCTCACGCTTTGCCCGCTCATCGATTTCCTTCAGCTTTTCTTTACGAGGATCATAATAGATGTAATTGTGATGAAAGCCTCTTGGCTTCCTGACCGAAAACATGCCCATACCTGTCAATCTTTCTTAAAAGTTACACTTTCGTTTCACGTATATCCGCCCCTACAGTTCCTCCAGTTTCTGCTTCGGGATGACACGCTTCTGCGTTTTCTTCAACACCTGTTCATCCTTCTTCGACCTCCATACAAAGATGTCATCCTTGCTCTGAGGGCGAATGTAATCAAACCACGCGAAACCCGTCAAATAACGCTTTTCCTCAGGGATGCCAACAGGTGGATACATAACACCTGATGCCGTTGCCATCCATATCTTATCTATCTTCTTATCACGCATATACAGGTTTAGCTCAGGTGTCTCCGTATAGTTCATGCCTATGCGACTGCCATCACTTTCCTCCATGAAGTATGTCACATACACATTGCCCTTCGCATTGTTATGCTCAATCTCGCCATTCACAAAGTAGCAGAACATTTCCTTCGATGAGACCTGATTGTAAGAGACCGAATCCTGTNGCTCNATCGTCATAGNCTGATTGATGATATGTATCCNATCAATGGTGCTGTCATTGTTATACACTNGAATTTCCTCGCCAAACACCTGCTGACCTTCATTCCACAAGATAGGTTGTCCATACAGGTATGTGCAGGAGTCTCGTTCGTGCGACACCAACGAATCGCACACACCCTGAATATCCCTGCGGAACATCCTCACCTTATGATAAGCAAACAAGTCCCGATAAGCAGAGTCCGTCTGTTGGTGATAAGTGACCATCTTTAACGTGTCGCCATGCACATAAAGCGTGTCAGAACCCGAAAACTCATAACAAACAGCACTATCAGTTGCCACAGCCACACCCGTAATGTCTTCATAACGGCAATAGTTGCCCGTCAACATACAATGGTTCTCCACGTCCAGCAAGACCACATCGCCAAAAGCTTCACTAACCCCTGTCTCGTCATCGCAGAACAAGCTGTCACCCACAATGTCGCGCATATCCTTATACACATGCGAACGATCCAGCAGGTTCGCCTGCCTCGTCTGCGTGTTGTAGTCACCCCGCAAAGCATACACGAACGTGCTGTCCGACGACACAATGTTCGTTTCCGACACGATACTCGCCACTTTCGTGTCCGAATTGTAATAAAGTTCATTCGTCTTCAAGTTGAACTTAGGATTCTCCAACACCACATTGTCCTTGAAAATCGCCTCGTTCAATGCAGGTGTGTATTGCCCATAATCCGAGTTCAGCACATTCTCCTCGTCGTACAGCGTGCCATGCTGTGGATAAAAGCCGACACCCTCCAAACGGTCGTAGTCAATCACGGTCGTGACCAATTTAGTGTCCTTATGAGTAAGCACCGCATTCCCTCGTGCATGCGCCTGCATCATCGGCCCGTCATAAAGCAAAGTATCGCTGGTCAGCGTCAGCGTGTCACCCTGCATCATCTTCACATTCCCATAAGCATTGAACGTGTTCTCCTCCTTATAAAACCGCGCGCTGTCACAATCCAAATACATTCCGTCGTGATAGAGCCTCACATGCCCCACCAACACATCCGCCCGAATATCGCGGTGGTTCTTATACAGCACATCGCTATGAATCAACTTCACCTCCTCACTCGACTTCTGGTGCGGCTTGTCCTCTGGCTGCGAAGCAAAGAGCACACAAACCATTGATAGACACATCATGCCCACCAACAGCCTTTCTCTCATATTCGCACTATACTTCCGCATATCGACAAATGACCTTCACATCCACAGAATCCACCAACGTATTTCTACACAGATGGTTACTTAATCCATCCGGGATACTTGAACTCGCAGTTGCGCCAATCGTCATTGATGTGAATGTAAGTTGTCTGCTGTTTCTCGCGAATCCACTTCTCAATCCTCTCCATACACAGTTTGTCCAGCACCACCTCCTGCAACACCTGATAGTCATCAGCCATCGTAGCCCGATGCCCATTCACACGGCTCTTCAGTTTGGCAACAGCCACCACTTCCTTACCCTTGTTATTCACCATGATGAAGGGCTTCGAGATTTCACCCACTTTCAAACCAGCAACGGCACGAGCCACCTCTGAAGGAAGGTCTTTCAACTCAAATTTGGAAGTACCCCTGGAAGCACCCTCCCTGCCATTCACCATCAAGCCATAGTTGTTGCGGGTATCCTTATCAGCCGACACAATCGAGACACACTCGTCGAACGTGTATTGCCCTTCGTTTATCTCCTTCACAATAGAATCCAAGTCATTGACACACTCTTGCAAAGCCTCACCCGAAACACGAGGCTTGCGCAAGATATGACGACAATTCACCTGGTCACCACGCTTCTCAATCAACTGAATAATATGGAAACCGTACTCCGTCTCCACTATCTTTGAAATAGACTTAGGTTCCGTCAAATTAAAGGCAACATTGGCAAATTCAGGCACAAACTCACCACGCCCCGACAGACCCAACTCACCACCTTTCGCAGCCGACTCTTTGTCCTCCGAATACAACAAAGCCAACGTTGCGAACTGGGCACTGCCGTTGTTCACACGCTCCGTATAGCCACGCAACTCATCCTTCACACGGTCAATTTCCTCCTGAGGAATCTTCGGATTACGAACAATGATTTGGCATTCCAACTTCGTAGGCACGAAAGGGATGCTGTCCTCTGGCAAATCCTTAAAATATCGTCGAACCTGAGCAGGCGTCACCTTGATATTCTTCACCAAGTTCCGTCTCACCTCCATCACCATCTTGTCATCCTTGATGACATTGTACAACTGCTCACGAATCTGCGTAGTGGAACTTCCGAAATACTCTTCCATCTTTTCTTTCGAGCCAATGTTCTGAATATAGAAATTCAGCTGCTGATCCACCTCTTGAAACACATCTGCGTCAGCCACTTCCACAGAATCAATAGCAGCCTGATGCAGGAAGAGCTTCTTGATAGCCAACTGTTCCGATATGTTGCAATAAGGNTNANCANCCCAACGTTNGCCACGCTGCAAAGCNTCCATGCGNGCANTCTCCACNTCCGACTTCAAGATAGCCTCGTCGCCAACCACCCATATCACCTCGTCAATCACATTATTCTGTCCCTGTGCCATCGCCGTCAGCGCACACACAGCCCACAATCCTATAAAAATAATTCGATTCATGTTCTTCTTACGTTTCAGAATGTACTATTCCAACTAATGCTGATTCACGGTTTTCACAACGTCGTCATACACTTCCACGGCAAACTTCTTACGCAATCCTTCCACCCACTGCTTCTCACGGGCATTCTGATAGTCAACCGTCACCTGCCCACGCACATCCTTGTATGTACGGGGAGCCTTGGCTTTCTTGCCATACACCATCCACACAGGGAAATCCTTCTTTGCCTCCACATCTGCCTTCTGCTTAAAGACCATCTTATCCACAAACGCATTGTCGCCCTGCTTGTAGATACCGCGCTCGATGCGTACAGCCTTCACCGAATCGTTGTTCAAGTTCGACACCAGCGTCTTTGCCCAGTCTTCCTCTTCCACACCCTTCAACAACTTCTTGGCACGGGCAAGGATCGCAGCATCTTTGGCATGAATCACAATGCCACAGAAACGAGGAGCGTCCCATGTATAATTCTTCCTATTGGCATTGAAATAAGCCTCCTGTCCTGCCACATCCTGCTGCGCAGTGTCCCACACATCCTTCTTCGTCACCTCATACATCAAAGTGCCGTCATAATACTCCTGCGCGAGATTCTTCTGAGCCTCATCACCTTGCAGAATGTTCCGATGCAGTTCATCCACCAACTCATCCCTGCCGATGCCTCGATGCTGAGCCACAGAATCTATATAGGCATTGGCAGAAGCCTCGTTGACACCACGCTGCTCCAAGAACTTCAATATACTGCCACGATGATACTCATAGGGCTCAAACGGATGACGGTCNGNCATNTAGATGATGTNATAACCNNCCGTTGACTTCACAGGAGCCGACAATTCGCCTGCCTTCAAAGCGTATGCAGCCTTTTCAAAGTCGGGAATCATCATGCCCTTACCAAACTGACCTAACGCACCGCCTCGCAGCGCAGAACCTTTATCATCACTCTTCTCGCGTGCCAACTCAGCAAACCTCTCAGCCAACTGCTCCCGAGGAACAGCCGTCAAAACACGATAGATGCTGTCTATCCGCTCTTTACCAGCAGCCTGCTGTTCCGCCGTGGCATCCTGACGCAGAAGCACCAGAATGTGGCTTGCCGTCAGCAGGTCCTGACCATCAAAGCGAGCCGCCGTATTGTCATAGGTACGACGAGCCTCACGCTCTACATACGCAGAATCGACAATCGTAGGGAGAACCATCTGCTCTTTGTAGCCGTACAAATCCTTCCGAATGGCACTCAGCGTGTCCATCCGTTGGCTCTCAGCCTCAGCCACTTTCAGTTTGAAATCGACAAACAGCGGCACATACTCTTCCACCGTCTTCTTGTCGATGACTCCATCCGAGTTATTCTTATTGAACGAATACTCAAACTCGCTTCTTGTGATGTTCTTCCCATTGATTTTCATAATCACGGGATCTGCTGTCTGTGCTACAGCCGAGAGGCTCAGCACCAACGACATCACCCCCAATGCTATCTTTCTCATACAAAATGCTTTCTATATTCCACAATTTGTTGCAAAGATACGACTTTTTACACATTCAAGGAACTCTCCATCAAGAAAACTCGCAGTTTTAACGTTTATTGATTTCCTCTGTTCGGAACACCAAAGCCTCTTTTTCACCTCGGGCAGGAAAGTCAGACATGGGCTATACAATACCTTAACACGAAGCGTGCTTCCACAGCCCCAAAATCGGAGTCCCCGACTCCGACTAACCGATGTCCCCGACTCCGACCAATCGGAGTCGGGGACATCGATTTTGAGGGGATATTTAGGGGCGGAACGCAAGAGAGATTTTGAGGAGGGGAAAGCAGCTCCAAGACCTCTATTTGTTCACTGAATACACCAATTCTGCATCAAGCGAGTCGCGCCACCAGATTCTGTTTCGACTCGCCCGATACCGAACAGACATATTCACTCCAAGAACAAAAAAGGCGGGTCCCTGTACCAAAAGAATGATACAGGGACCCGACTTTGAATGTTTACATAAAAATGAGTCTTACTGCGGACGGCTATAGTTCGGTGCCTCGCTGGTGATGATGACCTCGTGAGGATGACTTTCCAGCACACCGGCATTCGTGATGCGAGTAAACTTGGCGTTATGCAGTTCCATGATGTTGTTAGCACCGCAGTAACCCATGCCTGAACGGAGTCCGCCAACCAGCTGGTAGATGACTTCTTGAACCGTTCCTTTGTAAGGAACACGACCTGCAATGCCTTCTGGAACAAGCTTCTTGGTTTCAGTCACACCGCCTTGGAAGTAGCGGTCTTTCGAGCCGTTCTCCATAGCCTCCAGCGAGCCCATGCCGCGATAGCTCTTGAATTTGCGTCCATTGAAGAGGATGGTTTCACCTGGGGCTTCCTCTGTGCCAGCCACCAGAGAGCCTATCATCACAGAGTATCCACCTGCAGCGATGGCCTTCACCACATCACCCGAATAGCGGAGACCACCATCGGCAATGAGTGGCACACCTGTGCCTTCAAGGGCTTGAGCCACATCATACACTGCGCTTAACTGAGGAACGCCCACACCAGCCACCACGCGTGTGGTACAGATGGAACCAGGACCTATGCCGACCTTCACGGCATCAGCACCAGCCTCAACCAAAGCCNTGGCAGCCTCGCCTGTGGCGATGTTACCCACAACGNTATCTNCATCGGNNANTNCCTTCTTTGCCTNACGCACNTTCTCGATNACTCCCTNGGAATGACCATGAGCCGTGTCGATGACGATAGCATCCACACCTGCCTTCACCAAGGCATCCATACGCTCGAACGTGTCGGCTGTCACACCCACACCTGCTGCCACGCGCAGACGGCCTTTGGCGTCCTTACATGCCATGGGCTTATCCTTTGCCTTCGTGATGTCCTTATAAGTAATCAGACCGATGAGTTTGTAGTCGCTGTTCACCACAGGAAGCTTCTCAATCTTGTGCTCCAGCAGGATGCGTGACGCGCTCTCCAAGTCGGTCTGTTGATGCGTCACCACCAGATTGTCCTTCGTCATCACATCGTCAATCTTCTTGGTGAGGTCTGTCTGGAAACGGAGGTCGCGGTTCGTCACAATGCCCACAAGCGTATTCGTTTCATCCACAACGGGAATGCCGCCAATGTGGTACTCAGCCATGATGTCGAGCGCGTCCTTTACGGTCGAGCCACGCATGATGGTGACGGGGTCGTAAATCATGCCGTTCTCAGCACGCTTCACGATGGCAACCTGACGCGCCTGCTCCTCGATGGACATATTCTTGTGAATCACGCCTATGCCGCCTTCGCGTGCAATGGCAATCGCCATCGGAGCCTCTGTGACGGTATCCATAGCCGCTGTCACAAAAGGAACTTTCAGTTCAATGTTACGTGAAAACTTGGTGGTGAGAGAAACCTCGCGTGGAAGAACTTGCGAGTATGCTGGGATGAGCAGCACATCGTCAAACGTCAATCCTTCCATCACAACTTTATCTGCAATAAATGATGACATATTGTTTGAGTATTTATTGCATGCAAAGGTAAGCCCTTTTTGCAACATGACAAAAAANAAGAGTCAAAAACGACTCTTTCTTACACGATTTTAACAAGGATTAAACGCCAAACAACGTACGATACGAACCCGTCATTTAGTTTGCCAACTCACTGATGAACTTGATGCGCACCAGCCGCACGTCCTCCTCGTAGATATCGCCATCCAAACTATCCAACGCTGTGTCCAAATCGTCGGTCTCACTGCCACGGAAGTACTCGTAAATTTCATCTATCACGTCCTCGTCCATCTCAATATCCTCAAAATAGTAGTCAATGTTGAGTTTGGTGCCGCTGTACACGATAGCTTCCATCTCGTCCAGCAATTCGTCGAAGTCCAGCCCTGTGCTCTTGGCAATGTCCTCCAGCCCCACCTTTCGGTCAACAGCTTGGATGATTTTCACCTTCACCTTTGACTTGTTCGCCACTGTACGCACACGCATATCCGTCGGACGAACAATGTCGTTGTCCTCACAATGACGCTTTATCAACTTGCAGAACTCTTCACCATAGCGTTTAGCCTTTCCTGCGCCAACACCCGGGATATTCTGCAATTCATCCTCGTTGATAGGATAAAGCGTCGACATGGATTCGAGCGACGCATCCTGAAACACAACGTATGGCGGCACATTATGCTTTTTGGCAATCTTCTTGCGCAAATCCAGCAACATGCCATACAGCACCTCGTCTGCCACCGCCGTACCGCCCTGCTCCGAGCTGTCGTCAAAGTCATCACTGAAGTCGTTGTTCTCTGTCACCATGAATGAAACGGGCTTCTTCATGAACTTCTTGCCCTTCTTCGTCAGCTTCACAGCACCATACGTCTCCACCTCCTTCTCTATATACTCCTCCAAAGCAGCCTGTATAAAGATGGCCTCCCACATGGTATCCTCCACGTCAGCACCAGCACCGAACTGTTCCAACTTGTCATGTCCATGGAGCAATATCGTCTCATTCTCTTCGCCACGCAGTATCCTGATAATATACTCCTTCTTGAAGTTCTCCTTCACCGCCTGAATCGCCTGCAACACAAGCAGCAGGTTCTCCTTCTCTTCTATCTTCTTCTTCGGGTGCAAGCAGTTGTCGCAATTACCGCAATTATCATGTCCATACTCCTCGCCGAAGTAGTGCAGCAACATCTTGCGGCGACAAACTGACGACTCACAATATGAAGCCGTTTCACTCAGAAGGTGGCTGCCGATTTCCTTCTCCGCAGGCGTCNNGTCCTTCATGAATTTCTCCAACTTCTCCAAGTCCTTGTGGTTGTAGAACGTGATACACCTGCCTTCACCACCGTCACGCCCTGCACGTCCCGTCTCCTGATAGTAGCCCTCCAAGCTCTTGGGAATGTCATAATGGATAACATAGCGCACATCG
>WFMB01000126.1 GCA_009177185.1 Bacteroidales bacterium | reverse complement strand
TGAAGAGGAAATGCGCCAGATCTATGAGATAGAACTCTCCACCTCTGCCATCTCCATCATCACCAACAAAGTCAATCAAGCAGCACAGGAATGGCAGAACCGACCTTTGGATGCGGTCTATCTCATCGTTTGGATGGACGGTATTGTCTTTAAGGTTCGCGACAACGGAAAGATTATCAACAAGACTGTCTATCTCTGTGTAGGCCTGAAACAGAACGGCTTGAAGGAAGTTCTTGGCATGTGGGTGGGAAAGTCGGAAAGTTCTTCCTTCTGGATGGGCGTCCTGACAGACTTGAAGGCCCGCGGNGTACAGGACATACTGATTACCTGCACCGACAACCTGAACGGATTTACCGACACCATACGTGCCGTATTCCCTCAGTCTTCCACTCAGATATGTGTCGTGCATCAGATTAGAAACTCCTGCCGATATGTCGTTTACAAGGACAAAAAGGAGTTTACGGCAGATATGAAGAATATCTATAATGCGCCAAACAAGGANGTTGCCGCTGCGGAACTTGATAACCTGGAAAAGAAATGGGGAGGAAAGTACCCTTATGCCATCCATTCGTGNAGGAACAACTGGGATGATCTGACTGTTTTCTTCCAGTTCCCATTGGAAATCAGAAAAATAATCTACACCACAAATCTCATTGAAAATCTGAACGGAAAAATCAGAAAGTACACCAAATCAAAACTTTCATTCCCTTCCGATGATGCAGTGAAGAAGATGGTATACCTTTCCTTGATGGAGATTGAGAAGAAATGGACACAGCCCATTCAAAACTGGGGGTTGATTATGAACCAATTTATGCTTATTTTTGAAAACAGAATCCNGATATAAGAGAATTTATTGCTGAAGCCTGTTTTCCATTTACACAAAATTATGGATACTGCCAGATATTTATTGATAAAATCCGTATCTTTGCGACCTGAAATGAAAGAATAGCATATTCTCTGACGCATGAAAACTTCAGACAGAAAAATGACTTATGCCGCGGCCATTGCAGAATTGGAGC
>WFMB01000060.1 GCA_009177185.1 Bacteroidales bacterium | reverse complement strand
CCACTAAAAGTGTTTGGATGCCGTCTTTGTATAGTTGCTGGAAGATGTTATCAACACTTGTTGATTGTATCAGTTGGAATCCATCAGGCAATAGTAACGGCTGTGACGAAACCACGTATCGCCTGGGAGATGAACCAACCCATTCACGATTCGTCAAACTGGGATTATCTACTTCAAATGTCTTCCTGCCCACCAAAATAGCTTGATGTTCTGCTCTGCGTTTATGGCACAGCATCTGTGTATAAGTGTTGGAAATATGCCCATCAATATATCCATCAACCGATTCAGCCCATTTCAAAGTGATATATGGACGTTGCTGACCGTGATAAGTCATAAACCGCCTGTTCAATGCCTTACATTCTTCTTCTAACACACCGACAGTCACTTCTATACCTGCATCTTTCAACTTCTGAATGCCTCTGCCCTGCACCTTAGCAAATGGGTCTTGACAGCCTATTACACAACGCTTGAAACCTTTGTTTATCAACAAGTCGACACAAGGGGGTGTCTTGCCATAATGTGAACAAGGTTCCAAACTCACATAAATAGTACTTTCTTTCAACAAATACTCATCCCCTCCTTTGACTGATGCACACGCATTCACTTCAGCATGCTCCTCTCCACAACGCACATGATACCCTTCGCCAATGACTCTGCCATCATAAACTATCACAGCACCTACCATTGGATTCGGTTGTGCATTCTTCTCACCGTTCTTCGCCAACTGAATACAACGGCGCATATACTTTTCATCATTTATCAACACACTATTCATAACTTATTAACTATCATAAATACGCACAAAATTACACATTTACTTTGGAAAACAAAAGAAACCTAATCATTTTCAATATCAAACTATTGCAATCTAAAACGGAATCATTAAATTTGCAATCATAAACAGCGTTATCAACAAGGTTATCAGACCTCTTATTAACACTCTTATCAACAACAGAAATGAGCGACGGAAACTTCAATAGACAACTACTTCCAAAGACAGAACTCGCTTCAGGCATCCGTGCTGGAAAAGCTCAAATGCGTATAAAGGCTGAACACGCTTTCAATGAAGTAGTTAACCAGTTCATTCTAAACGAGAATGAACTCAAACAAGCCATGAAAAAGCGGTTTATGGAACTGCTGCGACAATAATACCACTCCAAATGATTATTCCTCATTGTTGATAACTATGTCAATAATCATTTCATAACTTAATAACAACTTCTAATAACTTACCTTGCTTTTTTACTACATCTTTATATCGCCTATCACTATATCATAACCAAGGAAAGTTATCATTTTTTTTCAACTTATTTTCAATACTAAAACGTACACTTCTCAACAATACAAATCATTGAAAACAACGTACTTAAAATACTTCTTAACATTATCAATAGCCTATTAACATCATCATACAATTAGATTTCTAAATAAAAAACAATAAATATCTATAATTGATGGTTTCGTCATAGTGATGGAAGATGTTGTGCTATTTTTATTGACTTTGTCATTTCTTTGTGACAGTTTGTCACTCTTGTCAGTCTTATGGGTGTATTGGCATCGTATTTGTCATTATCGCTTAATAGAATATAAGGATTCTATACATTACTTATAATATAAACTCAAAACTTTAAGACTATGAACATTCAACCACTCGCAGACAGGGTACTCGTGCTGCCCAGACCTGCAGAAGAAAAGACCGTTGGTGGCATCATCATCCCCGACACAGCTAAGGAGAAACCCCTTCAGGGCGAAGTTGTAGCCGCTGGTAATGGCACTAAGGATGAGGAAATGGTTGTCAAGGTAGGCGACCAGGTTCTTTATGGCAAATATGCTGGTAGCGAATTGGAGTACGAGGGCACTAAGTACCTCGTGATGCGCCAAAGCGACATTTTGGCTATTATCAAATAAGGGTAACCTATATCCAACCTCTTACACAAGAACATAATAATAAATAAAAGAAATCACCATGGCAAAAGATTTGAAATTCAATATAGAAGCTCGCGAGCAACTCAAGCAGGGCGTAGATCAGTTGGCAGACGCAGTGAAGGTGACTTTGGGTCCTAAAGGACGTAACGTCATCATTGAAAAGAAGTTTGGCGCACCTCACATCACTAAGGATGGTGTGACCGTAGCCAAGGAAATAGAGTTGGCTGACCCCTTCCAGAACACAGGAGCACAATTGGTTAAGAGCGTAGCCTCTAAGACTGGTGATGATGCAGGCGACGGCACTACTACTGCCACTGTGTTGGCTCAGAGCATCGTGGCTACTGGCTTGAAGAACGTGGCTGCTGGAGCTAATCCCATGGACTTGAAGCGCGGTATTGACAAGGCCGTGGCTAAAGTGGTGGAGAGCATCAAGGCACAGAGCGAGCAGGTAGGCGACAACTATGACAAGATTGAGCAAGTAGCCACAGTTTCTGCCAACAACGACAGCGAAATCGGCAAGCTCATCGCTGATGCTATGAAGAAAGTTTCAAAGGATGGAGTTATCACTATCGAAGAGGCAAAGAGCCGTGAAACCACTATTGGCGTAGTAGAAGGTATGCAGTTTGACCGTGGTTACCTCTCACCTTATTTCGTGACCAACACTGAGAAGATGGAGTGTGAGATGGAAAGCCCTCTTATCCTCATCTATGATAAGAAGATTTCTAATCTGCAAGAGTTCCTCCCCATCCTCAACCCTGCAGCTCAAACAGGACGTCCTATCCTCGTCATTGCAGAAGACGTGGAGAGCGAAGCACTAACTACACTGGTAGTGAACCGTTTGCGTGCTCAATTAAAGATTTGTGCTGTTAAGGCTCCTGGTTTTGGCGATCGTCGCAAGGCTATGCTCGAAGACATCGCAATCCTCACAGGTGGTATCGTTATCTCTGAGGAGAAGGGTCTGAAGCTCGAACAAGCTACACTCGAAATGATGGGTTCTGCTGAGAAAGTCACCATCACCAAGGACAACACCACTATCGTGGGCGGCAAGGGCGCAAAGGAAAACATTCAAGACCGCGTCAATCAGATTAAGAACGAAATCAAGAATACCACTTCTGACTACGACAAGGAGAAGCTTCAAGAGCGTTTGGCTAAGCTCTCTGGCGGTGTGGCAGTGCTCTATGTAGGTGCAGCTTCCGAGGTGGAGATGAAGGAGAAAAAGGACCGTGTGGATGACGCTCTCTGCGCCACACGTGCTGCCATCGAAGAAGGCACTATCCCTGGCGGTGGTATGGTAGCCNTCATCCGTGCTATTGACAGCCTCGAAGACCTTGAAGGTNACAACGCTGACGAGACCACTNGTGTAAAGATTGTGAAGCGCGCTATCGAAGAGCCACTTCGTCAGATTGTTGAAAACGCTGGTTTGGAAGGCTCAGTTGTGGTAGAGAAGGTACGCAACCAAAAGGGTGACTTCGGCTATAACGCTCGCAAGGACACCTACGAGAACCTGCGTGAATCGGGCATTATTGACCCTGCAAAGGTGTGCCGTGTAGCCCTCGAAAACGCAGCCTCCATCGCTGGAATGTTCCTCACCACCGAGTGTGTCATCTGCGACGCTAAGGAGGACAAGCCCGAAATGCCTATGGGCGCACCAGGCATGGGTGGAATGATGTAAAAAATACAATACACAGGTTTATACAAGAAAGTCCAGCACGGGAAATAATCATAAATTTCCTGTGCTGGACTTTTTTATATCCTGTACTTATCCAGCTATACTTGAAAAATGTTGTTACTAATTGTCACTACGACATGTTCATAGTTGACTAACAACCTTTTCCGTCAATGCCACACGCTGCTCCATCGGGTACATTATCCTTTTCTTGAGGCGCAAATCCCGCCTCTTCAGGACGAAACGTGATGCTGCCATCCTCCAATACAAAACAAGGAATACCCACATAACCTAATCGGCGCATAGGGGCAAACTCTTCCCTCGTGTCGCGTAAGGACAGGAATTTCTTCAAATGGCGTACATGACTGCCAATATCAATCAATTCATAGCGATTGTCGCCTTCCGCTCTCCGCTTCACTTCCGTGCAATCGGGGCAGGTGTTCATTACATAAATTTTAATCATACATCTCTGCTTTTTGTGTAAACATTCATTTCTGTCGCAAATGTAGATAAAAATTGCGACAGTTATACAAACACAAGAAAAATAATTTTCTGCTTTGAATAAATCACTCTCATTTGAAATAAGAATGCCTTGTTTTTCTTTGAGTAAAAAGAGAGGAAATAAGTAATAGAAAGATTAGCAGTGTAATTCATGCTTTCACAGCCTTTAAATCGGAGTCCTCGACTCCGACCAACCGATGTCGGGGACTCCGATTGGTCGATGTCGAGGACATCAATTTTAGGGTGGTTTCACCGCTCTTTATTTCGGAGGTTTTATAGTTTATGCCATGCCTTTTTGTTCTATAATAAACAAGACATTTATATTTCTAATAATCTTCATAAGTGTCCTCGTCACTATAGTAATCCTCATAAGTGTCTTCATCACTATAGTAATCCTCATCTACTACGACGGTGTCACAACAGATAGTATCGTTATAATAATAGTCACTATCGTTACCATAGTAATATAATTGATTATAACAATAATATAATAATATGTTAACAACTATGAAAAAGATAATCACCAATGAAAAACTCTTTATTGCGCCACTATCTGTCTTACCTGCTTTTGATTCTGTATTGCTTTGTGGCTGTTTGGGTTTAAGTTCATCAAATCCTAAATTGCTATCCTGCATTATAGGTTTGTCACTATTTGATTGAATTGGGTTGAATCCTTGCGGTCCGTAGATATAGGTATAGCCATTTGTGTAGCTTGATTTGACAATTTCTCTTTGATTATCATTTATAACAAAATCTTTCCTTGAGTCTTTTAGAGTTCCAAAACTTACGGCTGGTAAAGGTTCAGAATAAAGTTCAAATCTATTAATTCCTTTTCGTAACGATTCCGCCAAAAGTTCAATCTCTTCTTGGTTTTGATATAGTTTGTCGACGCTTATTATGAGATTTTTCTGTTTATCGAAATTAACTTTGTCTTCTTTAACAAGGTTAGATATGATGTTCTCAAACAAGTAGAATAAAGCACCTATATCTTTAATAAACAATCCATTCAGAACAATACAAAAACCAATATACTTTGTTGGTTCAGGTTTCCAAATATAACTGTAGTACATAAGATTGCTATCACGATGGATAGCAATCTGTGTGGTGGATTTGGCATTGACCAAGAACTTCTTGAAGATTGAAATGGTGTAGTCATCTGGATATTGAGTATAGACATCATTAAATTCTCCAAACAGATAAACTGATGCATTCATAGATTATTTTAACTTGAAATTAATTGTTTTGTTTTTATTATCTACAGCGTATGCAGCCACACGATTGAGAACTTCATTCCCAAGCAGCAGGGGAGCATCGTTGTTTGCCGAAACGGTTGCTGTCACATCAGAACATAGGATTTTGCCATCAATAATAACCTCTTTAAGGTTGATGACCATGTTTTCCACAATGCTTCCATCGGCAATCTGTGACTGAGTTGTACCGAGGATGTCATCGTTAGTAAGATAGCCTTTCTGATACAGATAGTTAGCTTCTGCCACAGAGATGAGAGTGCCTGAACAACCTGTGTCTAATATCATTTCAAAGCCAAATCCGTTGACTGAGACATTGACGTACTTAACACCTCTCTGTTCCTTGAAGGGAACAGAGATGATGTTAGCGTTACTCATTTCGTTGTAGTCTTGACCTATTTCTATGGTGGTTTCAAGAGAATCTGACTATATGTCAACAGAATCATAGAAAGGAAGCTGCTTTTTCTTCTCTTCACCACATGAGATTATCATGCAGGCGAAAAGAATGGGGACAATACGATTATACTTCATATAATAAGTTATAACTTAATAATGGGTAGTGCATTCTTTAATGAATCTT
>WFMB01000112.1 GCA_009177185.1 Bacteroidales bacterium | reverse complement strand
TGTCTGCCCATCGCCATCGTCAGCCCCTCAAAATCGGAGTCGGGGACATCGGNTGGTCGATGTCCCCGACTCCGATNTTNAGGGGCTAAATGAATNCCATTGCACGCACCGACAGACACACACAGAGCAGAAGCCTTTTCATCTTTCACCACCAGCAAGAAGAAAATAATCACCGCTGTTCACAATATACAACACTTTTTCACGTTTTAAGAATAAATACCCTGACCACAATGACGCTAAGTTACACTTATATCCTCATCGCCTTCGTGGTGAGCCTGCTATTCTCCCTGATAGGCACACCACTGATTGTGAAGATGTGCAACATGAATGGCATCTACGACCTGCCCAGCGCACGCAAAGTACACAAGCAGGCCATCCCCCGATTGGGAGGCTCCCTATTCATGCCCTCCCTGAGCGTAGGTGTGGCTGTCGCCATCTTTCTCATGCACCAAGGCACGAAGGGTAACTTCCACATCGGTCTCTCCACCATCATGATGGTGATAGGAGCACTACTCATCTACTCCATCGGCATTCTCGACGACCTCAAAGGGATGAAAGCCAGCCACAAGTTTGTCATCCAAACGATGGCAGCCCTGCTCTTCCCCCTATGCAACCTAATGATTAGCAACCTGCATGGACTCTTCGGCATTCACGAGATGCCGCTGTGGTTCAGCTATCCCCTCACGGTCTTTGTCATCCTCCTCATCGTCAATGCCATGAACCTCATCGACGGCATCGACGGCTTGGCAGCCAGCCTCGCCTTCCTCATTCTCAGCGCTTTCGCCTATCTCTACTTCCAGCTGGGAGCCTACCTCTTCTGCCTCATCTGCGTCAGCTTGGCTGGTGCCACACTCGCCTTTTTCTTCTTCAACGTCTATGGCAAGGTGGGACGGCTCAAGACCTTCATGGGCGACTCAGGAAGCCTGTTCCTTGGATACATCATCGCCTATATGGCCATCAAATACCAAATGACCCACGAGCCCGTCGGATTCCCCTATCGCGAAGAATCCCTGCTCATCTCCTTCTCGCTGGTGTTCATTCCTTGTGCCGACGTCATCCGCGTGGCAATCTCCCGCCTCTTGAGCGGCAAACCCATGTTCAAGCCTGACCAGACCCACATCCACCATTGCATCATGCAGGTGGGTATGGACCAACACCAANCATTGGCAACCATCATTCTCCTCTTCCTCGCATTCTGCCTCATCAATTACGGGCTATACGGAGGAGGGCAGAACACAACAGGAGTCGTCATCATCGACATTCTCCTCTATTCGGCCTTTATGTACAGTGTTTCAAAAATAGCAAAGCAATAAATCTCCAAGCATACACATGAACGCAAGAGTCATCGCATATTACCTTCCACAGTTCCATCCNATCCCAGANAACNACGANCATNGGGGGGCAGGCTTCACCGAATGGACAAACGTCGCCAAAGCCAAACCATTGTTCCGCGGACACTACCAACCCCGTGTACCGGCAGACTTGGGATTCTATGACCTGCGCCTACCCGAAGTGCGTGAGCAACAGGCTCAACTGGCACGAGAAGCCGGCATTGAAGGTTTCTGCTATTGGCACTATTGGTTCGGCAACGGCAAGATGCTGTTGCAACGTCCGTTTGAAGAGGTGCTGCAATCAGGCAAGCCCGACTTTCCTTTTTGCTTGGCATGGGCAAACCACAGTTGGACCATGGACACATGGAACAATGACCATGGAAAAACCGCCAAACGCATGATTGCTGAACAGCTCTATCCTGGCGACGAAGACTACATAGCCCACTTCAACTACTGCCTGCCTGCTTTTCGCGACAAACGCTATATCACCGTGGAAGGAAAACCATTGTTCGTGCTGTTTGATGCCTATTTCTTTACAGACGTGAAACGCTTTATCGAGGTTTGGCGCGAACAGGCTCAGAAGAATGGTTTGTCAGGCATTTACTTTGTAGCTATCACAAAATCCACCACTACTGCCACACGGCGCGAAGACGGCACTTTTGAGCGACACATGCCTGACCTCAAAAGCAGCGCACAAGTCTATAACGACATTCTTTCGCTGGGCTTTGATGGCATCAACTCTTTTGGCAAACCGCGCGCCGAGATGATAACAGAGGGACATTACATCAATTTGGCACGCAAGTGGCTGCACCTGCACCTGTCTTTCCTTCCTGCCATGAAATACGACTATCCCAAAATCGTAAAACACATGTTTGCCCCAGAAGACGCATGGGACAATGTGTTCCCGTCCATCCTGCCCCAGTGGGACAGAAGTCCACGAGTAGGTACAGAGGAAGGNGTGTATATNAATGCAACTCCNGAANANNTCGAGCNANATATCCGCCATGNCCTTAAAGTGATTGNGAAGAAAGATAACGAGCACCGCNTCCTCTTCCTTCGTGCTTGGNACGAATGGNCAGAAGGTAACTATGTAGAACCAGACCTCAAATATGGGCATGGATTCTTGCAAGCCTTGGCACGAGTCTTGAAACAGTAAATAGCGAAAGTTTCAAGCCACATGAAAGTTGGCTTGAATACAATAATTATACACAAATGAAAGTCTCTTTTATCATTCCAGCATATAACGTACAATCCGTTGTGTGTTGTTGCTTGAAGTCGATACTGCCCCTGCTACACGACGGACATGAACTTGTACTGATTGACGATGGTTCAACGGATAAGACAGCAGAGATTGTCCATGACTTTATCGCAACAGAGAATGTGCCGAACGCCATTGTACTCTCTCAAACAAATGCAGGACAAAGTGCAGCACGCAACAAGGGGATACAGATGGCAACAGGTAATTACATTTGGTTCATTGATGCAGACGACTATGTTGATACTTCCGAGGCACAAAAAGTGATTGCATTTGCTGACCACGCCATTACCAGCGGAAAACAAATAGATGCTGTGGTCTTTGGGTTAAAGTTGGACAAAGAACAAACAAGTGTTCCCTATCCCATTCTACAAAATGTTGAATACGAAACAGGTATCAACTATTTCCGTCAAAGCAACATCAACGGAACATTTCGGACTTATCCTGTAAACAAACTATTTCGGACAGCTTTGGTTCGCCAACTGAATTTGACTTTTCCATGCGGACGTATCTATGAGGATATGCAATGGAATGTACAATACTTCCTGCAATGCGAGCGAGTGCTCCAACTCTCACTCAACCCATATCACTATGTGCTCAGCAATACCAATAGCTCAACATGTCCATCCCGCATACAGGAGCGTGACTTTCAAGCTCTTACCGCAGTAGAAGAGGCTACGACATGGTTTCAGAGACAAGACGCACAAACGAAATCTGTCGAAGAAGCTTTCCACGTCTTGGTCTTCACATTCCTATCCTCTTGTTTATTAAAAAAGTACATTCCCCTCTCGTTCTCTCATCCCGAAGCGATTGAATATATCCGAAAAACAATGCAACATCCATTGTTCCGCAAGGCTGTACGCCATTGTGTACAACATCCATCAATAGGTTTACGGCGATGGGGCATGGCTCTGTGCATCTATTTCTCACCACGCCTCAGCCGTCACATTATATATAGAATGATGTAAGAGTAGGATGGGACTCCTATAACCTAATAGGAGTCTGAAATATAAAACAATCTCACAATAAGCTGCTCTACTTGCGATACTTAAAATAAGAGATAAACGCCCAGCAAGTAATGTAATACACGCTCTTGAGTAATGAAATGTGCTCAACTTCACGCAACACCTTCCATTGTGGAATAATCACTTTCTTCTTGTCGGCTGTGATGGAGGTCTTGCGCATACGATAGTAAACCAGTTGCTCTTTATTGCCATAAGCCACTCGAATGGTCTTCAACATATTAAGCCAATACACATAGTCGTCACGCAAACTGCCCATAGCCTCGTTGAAATACAACTTTTCCACACGCTTCAAGTCATACACCGCCGTGGACGGGAAGATTGGACAGGTTTTCAGCAAAGACTGGTACGTTACTCTTGCCGGAGCAATAAAAGGAGTCAACACCTCCTGCTTCGTATGCTCGTCAATCCGCTTGTAAGAAGAGAATACAAGCGCGGCATTCTTCTCCCTCATAAAAACCAGCTGCTTCTCCAAAAAATCAGGCATCCAAATATCATCTGAATCTAAGAAAGCGATATATTCCCCTGCTGCCACACGCAAAGCTATGTTTCTTGTACCCGACGAACCAGAGTTTTTCTTGCTCTCAATCAACTTCACTCGCGAGTCCTTTGCGGCGTATGCCTTCACCACAGCAATACCCGCCCCATCATCAGGCGAGCAGTCATCCACAATAATCANCTCNCAATTCCCNTAGGNCTGCGCTATAACAGACTCAATGGTGTCGCCTNCNAAAGCNGCACCNTTGTACATTGGAGNGATAANCGAAACTAATCCTTCTTTCATTGGAGTATTTGATACAGGCACAAACGACCTTTGTTGTACAAAGTTAAGGCTTTTTGCTGAGTGTCACAAAGAGAAAATAGAAATAATATCCTTTTCCAGAGGAAAAGCTCCTCCACCCACATAAATGCACACATCAAAAGGACACAACCCACCTGATGAAAATACAGTCTCCCCCATGGTGTCTGAATAAGACACCATGGGGGAGACTGTATCAATGACGTTCCACGAACGTGCTAACAAAGTAAAAAACAAATTGGAAATCAACACATCAATCTCCTAATCATATTTGATTGACGATGCGGTCGTCCTATTACATTTTAACAGGATTTCTTGATAGAACGAGAAAACTCCATCCACATAAGCCTCCTTGCTATACAATTGCAGAACAACCCGAAACGCATTGTCTTTCATTTCTGCATAAGCCATCGGTGAAGAATCTGTCACTTCATGCATACGAAGCGTCAAGTCTTGAGATGTGCCATAGCGTAGTCCTATATCACTGCCACAAACAGCCAACCCATTGTCATACTGTTCTTTCGTGCCTGCCGTATTTCGGCCAATTGTCAAACAATGGTTTAACATAGCCTCTGGTAAGCATCTTCCAAACGCCTCAAAAGGTGAAGCAACAATCACAGCGAGAGCGTGTTGCATCAACCTATCAATATCACGCCGATTCCCCATAAACTCGACTTTGTCTTGTATCCCATATTCCCTCACAAATGAAGAGACCTCATCATAATATGCTTTTTGGGTGATTTCACCTGCTATCTTCAGCACCACATTCTTGTCTGTGCTCTCTTTACAATACTGATTAAAAGCCTCTATCACTTGACAGACTCCCTTAGATTGTTCGATGCGCCCCACAAAAAGGAAATATGGTTTTTCCATATCAGACCTGGAAGCCAAAACAGAAGACGTAGAATCTATCACAACCCCATTATAGATTACCCGAGAACAAGTAGGGAGAAAATGATGGTGACGTTGTATNCCTTNTGTAATACATANTGTATAGCTATTNTCNANATTNACCCGCTTATAGAAAGCTGTTGGTGNGGGNTAATAATGCAGATGAAAGTCTAAGTCTGCATATTCTCGCACATGCATCACATGGGGTATCTTTAACGTCTTTGCCGCAGCAAGACCACACGTAACAACACTTACGTTTGTGTGAATCAGCTCAATGCCATTATGTTTGCCATATTCTACAATAGCACGGATTGCCCTATATTCCAAAACTCTTCGAGCCATAAGGCGTGGAAGAAACAACAACTTATCTTTCATTGAATTGAAGTTTGGGAATACACCAGACCTATAATTCAATGCCATCACGGCAATCCCCTTCCGATAAAGTGCCACATACAATCCCTGCTTTCCTGGAGTAATGACATGTGGTTCCACACCTCTCTTCACAAGCCCGTCCAATAAAGTCAAAAAGGATTTTGTAGCACCTTCCGACATATTTATCGAATGTACTATGTACAAAACTTTCATTTCTTCATCCTTTCTATCTGATTANCCGTNACTTCTTTAGAGCCGCCATAGACCGTCATCAATANTGGGATAAAATTACTAAACCACAATGGGTATGCCCGTATCCAGAATATAAGGACAGAGATAATCACAACCACGGTCAGATAGCGGATATTCACATATCCTCGAAAAGAAAAACCATAAAACACGATAAGAATGAACAAACCAACCAGCCCATACTTATAAATAAAGACACGATATCCTGAATNACCCGTACCAACCCTAACATTCTTCNCCATGTCACGACNAAAGAATGCANCGGAGCTTACTATATATTTNTCAAATTCCTTCTCAAAATCCNTATCAACACGATTATTCCCGACAATATTCCCCNTTGTCNCATCTACCTCAAGACGCGACACTATCATATTATTTACCANANNANCTCCCCCATTATACACCATTGCTCCCCCTACGACGACCGCAATCAAAACAATTGGAGCAATCAGCAATTTAATGAGATTCTTATGCAGAACCCACTGAGAGAGGAATATCAACGCAATCAGTATGGCATACGCTGCCAGTGAGAATGTAATAACTGAAGCGATAATAAGTACCACATTCCACCATTTCTTCCATTTTCCCATTTGAGTCATTAACAACAATGTCATGGCAGACCCCAAATGTCCTGGTTCCAAAAAGACCGACTGAAAGCGTGGAATCAACACCAGCATGAATCTGTCATCAATCATAAAGAAATAGTAATTAGAAAAGGAGTATTGATTGTCTCCAAAAACCGCGCTACGATTCGGCAAATTAAACCCAATCAAATACAAGAAGAAGAAAAACATGGAAACAATGAGCAATAACGCCATTGATTTGCAAATGATAGTCAATAACGAATCTAACACATCGCAATCCACTTTAAACAATATAAAGAACACAGCCACAAAAAACGCATTGGCTATATATCCAAAAACATTCGCATCATCCGCCATGACCATATAATAGGACAAGATTACATAAATTGCAAATGGCCATAGAAAATCCATACGAGAATACATAGTAACCTTCATTGAATTAGAAACCAGATAGCTAATCATAAGAAAAGCAGAAGCAGGCACGACATACAGTTCCTTCAAAGGCCACATGAACCATGGATGCAGCGAACCATAATAAGCAATCAACATCCCGACATAAAAACATGCCATAATGATGTCTTTCTTATCAATCAGATAGAACTTTGACAAATCTATCTGGATAAATCTATCTCGTGGTATCTTAATTTGCATAGAATAGAGAAAACTCAAATTAACCTGATTTACAACGCCTCGTCACACCGAATCCCATTGCGTTTCACAATTCGTGCTGGATTACCAACAACCACACAATTATCTGGAACTGATTTCAGAACAACCGAACACGCACCGATAACAACATTATCGCCAATAATAATGCCACCCAACACAACTGCGCCTGTAAAAATCTTCACATTATCTCCTATAACAGGTCGTTTCCCTCCTGGCCTATCTTTTGCGACGGTCACATTATGCCAAATCTGAAGATTCTTACCAACAGACTGTGCTCCAAGACGCATAGAATGCCCATGCTGGATAACGANACCCGNTNCAATNCTCTTNGACATGATACCAGTTAAGAAACAATNTGGCATCGGAGGAACAAAAACACTTAATAGAGTTCCAAACCGTCCCAACCGATGGTACACCACAGTTCTGTACTCCTTCAAATGGAGAAGAAACCAACAATAAGCCAAAAACCGTTGATGCCTGTACGGATTCTCTATCACTTCCATCCATCGTAGCAAGTCTAGTCTTATCCGCGTAGGAAACAACATGTAAGCGATGATATGAGGGAATATATATATACTCCTTATCAATAATATGACAGTTCCCATGACCTACATTATTTATTGTAACTTACAACGAATCAATCCCAAAACATATTCTCGCTCTGTCTNCGACAGCACAAAAAGCCACAACACAANTCCACTCAGCATGAGAGAAAGAGAAATCGTTAAGATGAATCGATGTTCCATCTCAACCAGACTAACACACACACCTCCCACTACACATTGAGCGACAAACAGGGNTATCAAANGCAACACAACCGTTCTCAAGAAATGAGCAANNCTTAACCCTGCCGTATATTNCATATNAGGCAAACGTATAACTGCNACAAATATCTCTGCCANAAAATGAANACACATCACAACAAAAGNAACTAGCCCANGCGCCAAAACATAATNAATAGGCAATAAGACCAGTATTTTAGGAGTATATGTCAACAATGTATATGTTTTTATCNTTCCCATCGCTTGATTAACAGTATTCATGCTATACGTTAGTTGATCCACCACCAAACAACATAACAGAAAACGACAAAACATCCCCGTTCCTTCTGGCACATCCTTCAACCAAAATGAAAGTATACCAGGGACTTCAAATATAACGGGGACAACAATCAACATAAGAAGCATTGTTGAGTATTTTGATTCTATCTCTGCCAAATACAACATCCTTTTATGATTACCTTCTCCTGCCGCCTTTACAATCTGCGGATTCATCGCATTAAGAACCGACGTTGAGACAAAGGCTATAGATGCATACACCTGAGTAGCTATTCCATACGCGGCATTTNTAACCGTNCCATATATACGATNCAGAAAGAANNGAATCCCTTGACTTCTTAACACAACAGAACCAGTACTGTATGTCAACCATCCTGCAAACCCTGCCATCTTACATACAAACTTGAAATCCAACATACAACAGGAAACAGAGAAACGCAATTCTTCATATTTTTGCAAAGCATAAATTAACATCGCCAACAAGTTAAATACCTGAATCATCAAAATCAAAAATGCATATTGGAGCAATCTATCATTATCTACATATAAAATCCACAATGCCGTACAAAACTTCAAGCATCCATCACACACCTCCAGAATGGAAATATAGGTTATGTTTTCCCGAGCTATAAACAAAGCCTTAAATGGCGCAGAAATAATCGTTATTACCAACAAGAATACGGCAATGATATACACCTGATTCGCAACAACTTCACGACCTTCTGGAATATTAAGCCATTGAAAAACAAATAAGTTTTTAGCACACAGCAGCAACGCGGTAAGCCCAGTAGCTATCAAAATATGTACAAACAAACTATTCGCAAGAACCTTACGTACTTGCGATATGTCAGCCTTACCATAATAATACGACACAAAACGTTGTGTTGTTATTACCAATGAATTGGTTACAAACCCCAATAGAGCAACAACACCTCCAACAAGCACATACAAGCCATAATCGCTTTTACCCAATGCCTCAATAATGTAACGCGTTGAGAACAAAGAGAGCAAGATATTCAATATAGAACGCGTATACTGAACAGCAGTGTTAAGTATGATGCGCTTTGTTGACTCCATAGACATTGGTAAAGAGGTACGTCGTACTTACGCTGTACGATATATATTCTTCAAAATATCTTTCTTGAAAAGATAAACAATTGTACCAATGCTGGCCAACAACAACATCGCTGCCACAAAAAGCATTCGCTTAGGACCAGATGGTTTCACAGGCACGACAGGACTCTCCATCAAAGAAAAGGCTGGTGTCGCTTCCTGAACTTTGGCCTTGGCAGCCACCAGTTGGGTGTTCATCGTGTTGTAAGTGTTGAGTTTAATGCTCAGGTCGTTCTCCAACTCATCACGCTTGGATTGTTCTGATTGCATGATAGTGTTCAGGTGGGAGTCACAATAGATACCATACACACGCAAGGCCTCTTCGTATTCCTGCTTAGCACTATCCGTCAATTTGGAGTAATACTCATAATCCACACGAGCCTTCTCTGTTCGATACTGCGTGATAAACTCCTGAAGACGAAGACGCGTAGAATTAGCCATCGTAGCACAAATAAGGGGGTCTTGATCCGTCACATTAATAGTAATGACTCCAGTCTTCTTGTCAACCGAACAAGCAATAAAAGCACGAACGGTTTCAAACAAAGCTATTTGTTCTTCACTCAACACATAACAGCCCGATTCCGTAGTAATGAACTTAGAAACATCAGATTTCTCTTTCGGTTTCGGCTCATCCGTCCACTCTTTCAAGGTCTTCCGCACCCACCGAACAGGCCACATGTAAAACGCATGTTGCTGATGCTTGGTCAGATAGGTTCTATAATCCGTGTTGATATCACCATCTTGAGACTTTACTTGGATGGTCAGCAAATCCGCAATAAAGTTATTAGAAGCCACCACCTCTGGATAAATGTCAGGGTAAAAGGCGTCCTCTGATGTCATATTCCCCATATTGAAACCAAAGGTACTTGCCAAAGAAGACAGCGAACTACTGGACACAGAAGAGGTTTCAGGCACCATAGATACCGATGCCTGATAAGTACGAGGTACAGGGAAAATAATCAAGCATGACACCACGAAGGTAATGCCCCAGACCTTGAAGAACAAGTGTTTCTTGCTCCACATCTGTTTCCACACTTCCCTCAAATCAATTACTTCTTTGCTATTCTGTTGTTCCATACTTACATATTTTCCTCCATCAGTATTAAATCACAAATCCTTCACCACTTCCATGGCCCGCTCTATCACTTTGTGCATATCGTAATACTTGTACTCAGCAAGACGACCACCAAAGATAACTTTTGTTTGAGAGTCAGCAAGTGCCTTGTATTGAGTATAAAGTTGGGAATTTTGATTGTCATTGACAGGATAATAAGGTTCATCGCCTGGTTGCCATTCTTTGCTGTACTCACGAGAGATGACCGTGTCAGGACATTCGTCCAAAACCGTACCAAACATCTCAAAGTGCTTATGTTCGATGATGCGGGTATAAGGTGTCTCGGCATCAGTGTAGTTAACCACAGCGTTTCCTTGGAAATTGCTCACCCCCTCCATGAGCTCTGTTTCAAATGAAACTGTACGATACTGCAAATACCCATACTGATAGTTGAAATAACGGTCTATCTCGCCTGTGTAAATAATGCGGTCCGCCAATGCATCAAGTTCGTCCTTCTGGTCAAAGTAATCAATACCCAAACGTATATCACAACCTACGAGCATCTGTTCAATCCAAGCAGTGTAGCCACCCTCTGGAATGCCTTGGTATTTGTCATTGAAATAGTTATTGTCAAATGTAAAACGAACAGGAAGACGCTTAATGATAAAAGCAGGAAGCTCCGTACACTTGCGTCCCCACTGCTTTTGTGTATAGCCTTTGATAAGCGTTTCGTAAATATCCTTACCAATCAAACTAATGGCCTGTTCCTCAAGATTNTTTGGTTCATCAATATGGTATTCACGCTTCTGCTCCTCTATCTTGGACTTCGCCTCCTCTGGAGTTTGCACACCCCACATCTGATAGAAGGTATTCATGTTGAAAGGCAGGTTGTAGAGTTTGCCGTGATAGTTGGCCACAGGCGAATTAGTGTAGCGATTGAAAGCAGCAAATTGATTCACAAAGTCCCACACTTCCTTATTGCTCGTATGAAAGATGTGTGCGCCATATTTGTGTACGTTGATGCCATTGACGTTCTCCGTATAGACATTGCCACCAATGTGGTCGCGCTTGTCTATCAACAGGACAGAATAACCTTTCTGCTTTAAGAGATAAGCTGATACTGCTCCAAAAAGTCCAGTACCGACAATCAAAAAATCATATCGTTTCATAGGTGGTTCATTGCGATATTAGGTTATTTCAAGATATTAGCGATGGTCACCATCATCGTTGCGATAGAAGCGGCCGACGTGCCCATTGCAGCATATTCTGCCGTGGTCATCTTGTTCTTCTGCTTCTTCGATGGCACCACAATGGTACATCCAGGCTGAACGGCCTTGCTGCTGGTGTGGCTGAGCAACTCTACAGAGCCATTCATATAGATGGCATAGACACGGTTCTTACGTGCGTTGTCACCATAACCACCAGCATGCTTAATGTAGTACTTCAGCGATTCCCCCTTCTTGTAGTTCATAGAAATAGGGTACATCACATCACCACTAATTTTAACCGTAGAAGAGTATTGTGGAATCACCAAACGGTCTCCCTCACGCAATACGATATCGTCCTCGCATCCAGGATTGGCAATAGCTTTCTCAAGGTCGATAGCCACAGGGAACACGTTACCAACATCCAGTTTCATCGTCAACAGAGAGTCAGCACGCGAGAGGTCGTAGTTCTTGTTCTCGCTCTGCATCGCCTCTTCATAAATCGCAATCTGTGCAGCGCGCAACGAAGCCTCTTGCTGTTGGCGTTCTTCTTCCGTCATACTGCGTTCCAGACGAGCACCCCTGGCATATCCCAAAGAAGTCAGTCCACCAGCCGCCTTAACCAAATCGCTCAAGCGGTAGTTCCTGCTGGACATCGCATATTGACCTGCGAAGTTCACAGAACCTATAACAGATACATTACTCTGTTCTGAATAGGTTGGGCTGGTACGCACCACCACTTGGTCGTAAGGCTGCAAGATGAAGCCAGGTTCACCATCAACCACAAAACCANCTTTCAAAGCAAAAGTGAAAGCCTCNGTCANAACCTCATCGTTGACCAAAGCGTGTGGGTCGTCAATACGACGATACACATCCACCTTTACAGAAGNGGCAGCATCAGTCAAGCCACCAGCCTGTAAAACAAGGTCCTCCAACGATGTGTTGTCAGCATAAACATAGAGACCAGGATAATGCACCTCACCTGTGATGGAAAGCGTTTGGTCTCCATCCATGTCGCGTTTACTGGGGATATAGAGCACATCGTTCTTTCGCAGGGGAATGTCAGCTACTGTACCGTCCATGATACCGGCTACGTTGACAGCCAGCACCTCCAGCGAAAGGTCATCCTTCTGACGATGCATGACAGCACGCGCCGTAAAAGCATCCTCGCGCAATCCCTCGGCAGCCTTGATGAGTTCGCGAACAGTGCTGATGTTCCCATCCATCTGGTACATACCACTATGGAACACTGCACCACGAATTTCCACCATATTAGAATAACGTGGAATAACACTATCTACAAAGACAGAGTCGCCATCAGCCAAGATGAAACCATTCCAATCGAACTCACCCACCGTGTGCATGGAGTACTCTGCCCCATTCTTGCGAGTGACACGAATACTCTTCTTATAGGCATCTCCCGTGAAACCACCTGAATAGCTCAAGATGGTAGAGAGGCTTTCGTTCTTCTTCATCTCATAGAACATCGGACGTTTCACCTTACCACGGATTTCCACCAGTTCATCGTAAGGACCTACAACAATGATATCGTTGTCATTAAGACGCACATCCCCCCGAGAATTGCCATTCAAGAGATAGTCATACACATCAATAGTAGCAATCAGACGCCCCTGACGATACACCTTGATGTCACGCAACGTACCGATGTCATTGATACCACCAGCAGCGTAGAGCGCATTGAAAGCGGAAGAGAGAGAACTTAGCGTATAGGTGCCAGGCACATTCNNTTCGCCNATCACCTGCANCTNAANGCTCCGTGTACCACCCACAGACAACTGAATGTTGGAGTCAGAATAGAAACGCCCGAGGTATGAACGCAGATACGCAGTTGCCTCAGATACACTCATGCCACCAATCTTGCAAGGACCAACCCCCGTGATGGTCACCACACCATCGGGTGAAATAGTCTCGGTGAAAGTTTCCTGAGAAGCCCCCCACACGTCGATAATCACCTCATCACCTGCTCCCAAACGATAGTTGGCAGGGGTTGCCATATTCATGTTGGGCTGGAAAGTCAACATCTGGTTGTTGAAGATGTTACGACCAAACACTTGACTGTCATCGCGGAAGTAGTTCTGATAATAAATCAACGAATCAATGTCCATGAAGCCGATTTCATCGTTAATAGCCTGTGTGCGTTCCTGCAGCGTACCATAGTTACGATTCTGTACACGATACTGAGGCTGAACCATATNCNNGTNCTGCNNCTGACTTNGCGTACCTTGTGNCTGACGCTCTTGACGCAGACGGTTCGAAGTCTTTCCTGTAGATGTTCCCGTTAGGTCAGAAGCACCAAGCGCGTTCTGCTCGGCATCATGTTTCTTACGAATGCGACGCAACTGGTCAGTCGTCACACCCTTCTGCAACAATTTGGATACAATCTGCTGCTGGGTAGCTCCCTTGCTCTGTTCCTGCTTGACGAAACGCAGCACCTGTTCATCCGACATCGATTGTGCCCATGCCGTCACACACAGAACAGAGAATCCAAACGTAAATATCAGTTTCTTCAGCATTGATAGCCTCATGGCAATAGTATAGGTAAGATTAAATTGTTATACAAATTAGTTTTAGATTTTCCACAGCGTATGGAACACTATTTTGACATCCATCCACAAGCTACGATGTCGCAAATAATAGAGGTCCATGTCCAGACGACGAAGCATTTTATCCATCGTGTCCGTATAGCCATTCTCAATGGTAGCCATTGACGTGACCCCTGGGCAAGTACAATACAACAGCGCATAATCAGGGTTCTTCTGCATGATTTGGTCAATGAAAAACTTGCGTTCAGGGCGATAACCCACAAATGACATATCTCCCCTGAGCACGTTCCATATCTGTGGAAGTTCATCCAAATGGTGCTTGCGCAACGAACGCCCGAAACTCGTCAAGCGTGGGTCATCCACTTGTTCCAACTGTGGCACACCATCTTTCTCAGCATCCACCACCATCGTGCGGAACTTATAAATACGGAACGGCTTGCCACCCTTGCCAATACGCTCTTGGCTATAGATGGCAGGTCCTGAAGCACTGATTTTCTGACGTACATATATATAGATGAACACAGGTGAAAGCACCATCAGCAACACGATAGCACCCACAATATCACCCACACGCTTCAACGCCCTCTCCACTGCTGTCATTCCGTCTATATCAGCTATTTCTTTGCATACACTCATCGGCTCTTTCATGTTCCGAATATAATACTTCAATAACGAAACGCTTTCAACATTATTATATTCAAAATTGACAAAAACGGGGCAAAGATAGCAATAAATCGTCAATAAATGGCACGCATCCGATGTTTTTTCCCTAATTTCGCATCCAAAAGAGGAGGAGCACATTCTTTTATGTATCCATTCCCACTACAGAAAAACAAACCAATACATAAGAAAGATATGAAAAAAGAGTTATTTACCCTTGCATGCCTATGCAGCCATTTATGCGTATCGGCACAAGGTATTTCGCCTGAAATGCTGGCACGATTTTCTCAAGCAAACAAACTGGCAGGTTGTGAAGTAGCCATCAAAAATGCTTTGGCGGCAGGTCCTGTGTCCAATTTGGCACTCAACCAAGACAACATGGTGGAACAGAACACGTATTTCTCCAACTCTGTGCCCTCAAAAGGCATCACCGACCAAAAGTCATCGGGACGATGCTGGCTGTTCACAGGCATGAACGTGCTGCGGGCAAAGATGATTAAGGAGCAGAACCTCCCCACAGGCATCGAATTCTCACAGAACTACCTCTTTTTCTACGACCAGCTGGAGAAGTCGAACCTCTTTTTGCAGGCCATTATCGACACCCGAAAGAAACCCATGGACGACCCAACCGTGATGTGGCTGTTCAGAAATCCATTGTCCGATGGCGGCACGTTCACAGGCGTGGCAGACCTTGTAGCGAAATACGGCATCGTGCCCAAAGGGGTGATGCCCGAGACCTACGCATCGAACAACACCAGCCAATTCACCACCTTCCTGAAGCAGAAACTGCGTGAAGACGCGCTGGCACTGCGTGCTGACACAAAGGCAAACGACAAGACCCTGCAAGCACAGAAAGAACAGTTCCTTTCAGAAATCTACCACATGCTCACTTTAGGCCTTGGCACACCAGTCACGGAGTTCACTTGGGCACCCAAAGACAGCGACGGCAGAAACGTCTATCCACCCAAGAAATACACGCCACGTTCATTCTACGAGGAGTTCATCAATCTTGACCTGCAGAACGACTACATCATGCTGATGAATGACCCCACGCGCGACTATTGGAAAACCTACGAAATTCAGTACGACCGCCACACCTACGACGGACACAACTGGCTGTATCTCAACGTCCCCATGGAAGACATCAAGGAAGCTGCCATTGCATCCATCAAGGACAGCACCATGATGTATTTCTCATGCGATGTGGTGAAGTATCTGGACCGTTCGCGCGGCATCGCCGACCTCGCCAACTACAACTACAATGAAATCTTCGGTGTCAAGTTCGGCATGGACAAGGCACAACGCATCAAGTCCTTCGATTCGGGTTCCACACACGCCATGACCCTCAAGGCCGTGGATATAGACGAGGAGGGAAAGCCCGTCAAATGGGAAGTAGAGAACTCGTGGGGCAGCACCAGCGGACACAACGGACACATTATCATGACAGACGAATGGTTTGACAACTACATGTTCCGTTTGGTCATCAACAAGAAATACGCCTCAGAAAAGATACTGAAAGCCAGCCAGCAGAAACCCATCCTGCTACCATGCTGGGATCCAATGTTTTGCAGTGAAGAATAAGAATTATGAATATCGTTGAAAGATTTTTGAAATACGTTTCTTTCGACACACAGTCGTCGGAGGAAACGGGCACAACACCTTCTACAGAGAAGCAGCGTGTCTTTGCCGAGTATCTGAAAGAAGAACTTCTCAGAGAAGGACTGCAAGAGGTTGAACTTGACGAGCTTGGCTACCTTTATGCCACGCTGCCAGCAAACACAGAGAAGCAAGTGCCCACCATTGGCTTCATCGCCCACATGGACACCAGTCCTGACGCATCGGGCAAGGACGTGAAGCCTNGCATTGTGGAGAATTATGACGGTAGCGACATCGTGCTATCCGAGGGCATCGTCACCTCTCCCACCAAGTTTCCTGAACTGCTCGACCACAAGGGCGAGGACCTCATTGTGACGGACGGCACCACCCTGCTCGGGGCTGACGACAAGGCTGGCATTGCCGAAATCGTGCAAGCGATGGTGTATCTGCAACAACACCCTGAAATCAAACACGGGAAAATCCGCATCGGCTTCAATCCCGACGAGGAGATAGGGCTTGGTGCTCATCACTTCAATGTGGAGAAGTTCGGTTGCGAATTTGCCTACACGATGGATGGCAGCGAGGTGGGCGAAATCGAGTTTGAGNACTTCAATGNCGCTNCTGCCAAAGTGANNATCAACNGNTNTTNCGTCCATCCCGGCTATGCCAAGGACAAGATGGTGAACGCCGCCCGCATCGCCACCGAATTGGTGAGCATGCTGCCAGCCGACGAGACACCTGAAACCACCGAAGGTTACGAAGGATTCTTCCACCTCACCAGCATCAGCGGAGGCGTGGAGAAGGCACAGCTTTCCTTCATCATCCGCGACCACGACCGCGAGTGTTTTGAAAGCCGCAAGACGGAAATACAAGACATTGTGACTGCCATCAACGACAAATACGGCGAAGGAGTGGCGCAACTCGCCTTGAACGACCAATACCGCAATATGCGCGAGATGGTGGAGCCAAAGATGTATATCATCGACATCGCCAAACAAGCCATCGCAGAGGCAGGCATGACTCCGAAAGTCAAAGCCATCCGCGGTGGAACAGACGGTGCCCAACTCTCCTTCAAGGGTCTCCCCTGTCCCAACATCTTCGCAGGAGGACTCAACTTCCACGGACCTTACGAGTTTTGCCCTGTGCAGAACCTCGAAAAGGCGATGCAGACAGTGGTGAACATCTGCAAAATTACAGCAAAGGAGCTTGGCAAATAAGCCAAGCTCCTTTGCTGTTGTCCCCCATCATATCGTATGGAACGCAGGAACGAGGCACTTCTGCGTACAGAGTGCTTCCATAGCCTCTAAATCGGAGTCCCCGACATCGGTTGACCGATGTCGGGGACTCCGATTGGTCGATGTCGAGGACATCGAGTTTGAGGGGGTATTTGAGGGGAGACGAACGTACGCTAATTGACGAACGATACTTCCTAACTCACAAACAATTATTCATAACACATAATATGACTCGTACATTCCCTCTT
>WFMB01000004.1 GCA_009177185.1 Bacteroidales bacterium | reverse complement strand
TACCACCAAATAATCGTCAATAGAGGCTGACGAAAACCGCCAGCCTTCTTTGCATTTATAAAATAGTAAGACGCATCACGCGCCCTTTAAAGTGAACTCTTGGAGTTCGACTGCAAAGGTACGCAATTTCTCGTTGATACGCGCAATATTTTTTGGACTAATTTTCTTAATGCCAGCCTTGTATTGTAACATCTGGCTCTCACTCATGCCGCAAATGCGTGCTAAAGCCCGTGCCGATATGTATGGCGCAAGGGCTTCAAGTAATTGCGGAACTGTTTCAAACTCATTCTTCATCGCTGTTTTCTCCTTCTGATTCCAGTTCTCTTTGCCTTAACTGTGCCGGCAGATAATCAATAGCTTTCTGGCTTGTGATGACTGACCTGCCTAACTGTTCTTCCAGATTGTTTCTTGCAATCTTAGCCACATTGCCTCCTTTCTTAGCGACTTCCCTGTTTTCTGAAAATGTTTTAGGTTTTACCTTCCTGGATATTTCTGTTGTGGAAGCCTCTGCTAGTGTATTGAGTGCCAGCTCTATAGTAGTCATGTTATCTCGCAAGTTTTCCTTTTTCTTTGGGTCAAGCCTTTTGAGTTTTTTGTACTGCCCTGTTGTCCTGTCACTCCATGTTTTTGTTATGTCATCTGTCAATATTGCGTATTGTTTCTTTTGGACGCCACGCCTATCCCATTCTTCCGTAAGTTCGTTCCTGGCTTCTATACCTTTCAACCGTTGGCTAATCCACCGGTCAGAGTACCCCTTTCTCCTGTAATCCTCTCTGGCTTGCTCAATGGACAACTCAGGATTCATCATCTGGTCAATTCGGATAGTAGCAACATGAGCCATCCACTGCTTAAAAGGCTCTGCTTTCGGGGAAGGAATGGATTGGATGATACGGAAAAGTTGCTCTGTATCAGCAACATCGGTCAGTCGCATTTTGCCATCGGCAGCTTTCAGTTTGAACTGGTGACAATTTGTCACCGTTTCATTTCCTTCTTTTTTTAACCGTTGTTTCAGCTTGTTCCAATATTTTCGACCATCAATACTGTCAGTCAGTACACCAACAACATCAACTACTGAAAAATACCATTTTTCCGTTTCATCGTCCCAGATTGTTCGCACTTTGTAGTGCTCAAAAACTTGCAATGCTTGTTTGTTACTCATTTTATGTGTATATTTAGTCTTCTATGCCGTCTCGCGATATGTCCTGTGTTCAAAATCCGTACGGTAGGATGATGCAATCAGCAACAACCGTTCAAACAAATCCTCACCAAAGTATCTGCGGTTGAACTTGTAACAGAACTCGTTCAGGTACTCTTGCAGGAACTCTGGCTTGATGCCGTGGTGCATATCGGCCAGTTGTGTCTTAGCGTTACTGATGGCTATATGTACCCATGGGAGTACCTTTCCAATGTCCTTCGGGTCAATGACCTGTGATTTGTGCTCCGTAAACATATCCTTGAAATGAATATAGGAGCGGTGGTTGTCGGTTGTCAGTTTACTATCCTTATCAATCACCTTGGCCGCTACAACGTCTATCGTCTTGGCCTTTTCGTCTGGTATCACTATCATTTTGATATGCTTCACCACCTTGGACTTCTGGCCATTCTTAGACTCCTTCCCTGCTTGTGTACTTTCGGCTATCACCATCACCTTCGACTTGCGCTGACTACCTGCACCAGCCTTCAGCTTCTCATTTTTCTTTTCCTTCGGAATCTCCGTAGAGAAAAAGCCCTCGTCCAATTCTATACAGCCTTTCAGTGTGTACTTGTCATCACGCTTACCCATTACGGAGCGTAATTTGTGCATCAGTTCCCAGATGGGTTGATAGCGCTTGTGGCCTATCTGGCGCTGCAGCTCAGCCGCTGAGATGCTTTTCTTAGTGGCTGTCAGCAGATGAATGGCGATGAACCAATATATGAACGGTAACTTCGAGCCGTGCATCACCGTGCCGCTTCTAAGCGTAGTTCTGTGACGGCAATGCTTGCACTGGTATTGTTGCTTGCTCTCTAACCAAACCACATCGTGACAGCCGCAATGTTGACACGTCACACCCTGTTTGTCTCTCATCTCCTTGAACCGCCTGCGACAAGTTGTCTCATCCGGGAAATACTTGCTAAATTCAAAGACTTTCATACTACCACTATTTTTATAAATGCGTCACAAACGTAGTCATTTTGATTATAAGCACCAAATGTTTTCCCGATTATTTTCAGTTGATGGCAAAAAATCGGATAGAACCCGTCAGGCTACCCGAAAATTTTGGTGGTATGATTGCGGATAATCATATAATTTATCGTTAAAACCCACTTTTTTCATATTTTCCCGAAAAAAGTTCCCGTTTTCTTTGGTGGTGAATCATGTAGTTCGTACCTTTGCACTCGCTTTCCGAGAGGGGGCGTTTATGAAGTTGTTCTTTGACAGAC
>WFMB01000071.1 GCA_009177185.1 Bacteroidales bacterium | reverse complement strand
TGGTGTTTATGCTTCAAAAGCCAACAGGATTACGACCTTAGATAAGGAAAAACTATATGGCAGGTCAATACAAACCGACAGACAAATTAAGTTACGTGATTGCCAATGACTATCGCCTGTTGCAGGTGATGAGTCGTTTTGGCATTTCGTTAGGTTTTGGCGAGAAGACAATCACGGAAGTGTGTAGTCAGTGCGGTGTCGATGCCACAACATTTCTTGCGGTCATTAACTATGTGAAAGATGGGGCAGAGAACCGTCCGCAACGTGTGGAACGTATAAATGTGGCATCGGTGTTGGAGTATCTGAAACGTACACATACATACTTCATCAACTATTTGTTTCCCAGCATTCGCTTTCATTTGCTGAACGCCATTGATTGTTCGGTGCAGAACGAAATTGCATTTTTAGTGCTGAAGTTCTACGACGAGTATGTGGAGGAGGTGCGTAAACACATGGAATACGAGGACTCGACGGTGTATCCTTATGTGCAGCAGCTGGTGGACGGTGAGTTTGCCTCCCTTGAAAACGCCCATTTGCTTTCACGCCACCATGAAGCCATCGAAAGCAAGCTGAAAGAGTTGAAAAATTTGTTCATACAGTATTATCCACAAACGGAAATCAATGAGAAACTGAATGCGGTTATCATCTCCATCTATCAGGCGGAGGAAGATTTGAGCATCCATTGTTTGGTGGAGGACAACATCTTTGCTCCTGCCGTGCACCGTTTGGAGCATCAGAATAAGTCACGTCTGCCCAAGACAAAAGAGCTGCAACCCGTGATGGAACCGACAAATAGGGAACAGTTGTCTGAACGTGAAAGGGAAATCGTTGTCTGTGTGGCAAAAGGTTTGTCGAACAAGGAAATAGCCGACCGTTTGTGTCTGTCAATCAATACGGTGACAACACATCGCCGTAATATTGCCCGAAAACTGAACATACACTCACCAGCAGGTATCACGATATATGCCATCGTGAACAAACTGGTGACAATCAACGAGGTGAACATATAAAAAAGATGTGTCAATAAACAACATATTGAGCTAATGGAAAGAAAAATTGCTCTTATTACAGGTGTTACAGGACAGGACGGTTCCTATCTCTCCGAGTTCCTTTTAGCGAAGGGATACGAGGTTCATGGAACAATTCGTCGTTCTTCAGTCGATTATCGTGAACGTATCGCTCATTTGGAAGGTACACCAAACTTTCACTTGCACTATGCTGACTTGGGTGACTCCATGTCAATGCTACAGGTGGTGAGCAAGGTGCAGCCAACTGAGATTTACAACCTTGCCGCCCAGTCGCACGTGCAGGTTAGCTTCGACTCTCCTGAGTTCACAGCCGATGTTGACGCAGTGGGTGTGCTTCGTGTGTTGGAAGCTGTCCGCCTCTGTGGCTTGGTTGACAAGTGCCGCATATATCAGGCTTCCACCTCTGAATTGTATGGCAAGGTGGAGGAAGTTCCTCAGAACGAAAACACGCCATTCCATCCTTATTCTCCTTATGCCGTAGCCAAACTATATGGATTCTGGATTGTGAAGGAGTATCGTGAGGCATACAACATGTATTGCTGTTCAGGCATCTTGTTCAATCATGAGTCAGAACGTCGTGGTGAGACTTTTGTGACTCGCAAGATAACGCTGGCAGCCGCGNGATTATCNCTCANGNCAANCAGGAAAAACTCTATTTGGGCAATCTCTCTTCGCTTCGTGACTGGGNGTATGCGAAGGACTATGTGGAGTGCNTGNGGCTGATTCTTCAGCAGNAGAAACCTGAGGACTTTGTAATTGCAACGGGCGTACAGCACTCGGTGCGCGAGTTCGCCTACTATGCTTTCAAGGCTGCTGGCATTGAATTGAAGTTTGAGGGTGAGGGAATGGAAGAGAAGGGCATCTGCGTGTCAGGTCCTGAGAACTTGGTTGGCAAGACCTTGGTTGAGGTAAGTGCCGACTTCTATCGTCCTACTGATGTTGTGAACCTTTGGGGTGACCCGACAAAGGCAAAAGAGAAGTTGGGATGGAATCCGCAGACAACTTCGTTTGAGCAGTTGGTGTCCATCATGGTGAAGCACGATATGGAGAAGGTGGCGGCTGACCATGTTGCATCTGTCATGAGGACGAACTTGGCTGAGTATCTGGAGAAAGGACTTGTAAAGTAATATCGCTATGGCATTAGACAAGCATTCAAAGATATTTGTGGCAGGTCATCATGGCTTGGTGGGGTCAGCCATCTGGAACACCCTTAGAGCACGTGGCTATGAGAACCTTGTGGGTAAGTCGCACGCAGAGTTAGATTTGCTTGACCCCGTGGCTGTGAAAGCCTTTTTCGACGAGGAACAGCCCGATGCCGTTGTGCTGGCAGCCGCTCATGTGGGGGGCATCATGGCAAACTTGCAGTATCGTGCCGACTTCATCTATCAGAACTTACAGATTCAGCAGAACGTGATAGGCGAGGCATGGAAACATGGCGTGAAGAAACTCTTGTTCCTTGGCTCCACATGTATTTATCCGGGTGAGGCTCCACAGCCAATGCCAGAGGATTGTCTGCTTACATCTCCGCTCGAATATACCAACGAACCCTACGCCATCGCCAAGATTGCAGGTTTGAAGATGTGTGAGTCGTTCAACCTTCAATACGGCACCAACTACATTGCCGTGATGCCGACGAATCTGTATGGTCCCAATGACAACTTCCATCTTGAAAATTCCCATGTGTTACCTGCCATGATTCGTAAGATTCACTTGGCAAAATGCTTGAATGAAAACGATTGGAACGCTGTCCGCAAAGACCTTGGCTTGCGCCCCGTATCCATGAGGATTCCCAAGATGATGGATGGTCAAGGTGCTCAGGAAGAGGCAGCATCAAAAGCTACGCAGACGGTAGTGGCTACAGCTGTGAGCGACGAGTTCACCATCCTGCAAGTGTTGCGCCATTACGGCATAACGCCCCAAACCGTCACATTGTGGGGGACAGGTGCTCCCATGCGCGAGTTCCTTTGGAGCGAAGAGATGGCGGACGCATCCGTGTATTGTCTCCTCCATGTTGATTTCAAGGACGTGGTGGAGAAGAGCAACTTCAAGAAGAACCGCGATGGCATCGTAGAAATCCGAAACTNCCACATCAATGTCGGCACNGNTAAGGAAATCTCCATCAAGGAGGTAGCCGAACGTATTGTGCAGGAGATTGGTTTCAAGGGTGAACTCCGTTGGGATTCCACCNAACCNGACGGTACGCTCAAGAAACTGACNGATGTTTCAATGTTGCATCGTNNTGGNTGGCATCATANCATTGAAATCGAAGAAGGCATCCACCGTCTTTACGAATGGTACTTGCAGGGTATCTGCATCAATCATAAGCAAGGGTAATTCCCTCCAACACGTCATCGCTATTGTTCTCTTGAAGGTTATTTTATCACACGAACAACGCACCTATCAATGTTATTGCAATATCCCTGCATCGTAAACGGTGCAGGGATATTCTTTTTCACACAATCTTCCTCTTGTCGGTTTTTACTGGTATCACTGGAGTCGGGACATAGATGTAGAGGTATAGTTGGGCAACTAAAAAAGTGGCAGTTTGTAGATAACAAACTGCCACTTAAATATAGACGGATATTGTCATTCGGGAGGAATCGGCTTAATCTTGAGCTTTGAGCATCGCATCGATGTTGGCTGCCGCTTTGCGGCCATCACCCATGGCGAGGATAACCGTTGCACCACCACGCACGATGTCGCCACCAGCGAAGATTGTAGGGATGTTCGACTGCATTTGCTCGTTCACTGCGATGGTGTTCTTTCTGCCCAGTTCGAGACCCTTGACCGACTTCGGCACGATGGGGTTGGGAGATACACCGACTGCTACAATCGCCATGTCAATGTCACGAGTCACCACCTTGCCTTCCACTGGGATAGGGGAGCGACGACCCGAAGCATCGGGCTCACCCAGTTCCATCACTTGGAGCTTCACCTGCGTCACATTACCTTTTTCGTCAGCGATGTATTCGATTGGATTGTGGAGCGTGAGGAACTCGATACCTTCTTCCTTGGCATGCTTCACCTCCTCCAGGCGTGCTGGCATTTCTGCCTCGCTGCGACGGTAAGCGATGAACACGTGCTCGGCACCTAAACGCTTGGCTGTGCGGCAAGAGTCCATAGCGGTGTTGCCACCACCCACAACCATCACGCTCTTCGCTTTCACGATTGGCGTGTCTGAAGCAGGGTTGCTGGCATCCATCAGGTTGACACGAGTGAGGTATTCATTAGATGACATGACACCCACTGAGTTCTCGCCTGGAATGTTCATGAAGTTTGGCAGACCTGCACCTGACGCCACGAAGATAGCCTTGTAGCCCTCATCCTCCAGTTGCTGGATGGTGATGGTCTTGCCCACGATGCAGTCCTTCACAAAGTTCACGCCCATCTTGCGGAGAATCTCAATTTCCACATCTACGATGGCATTGGGCAGACGGAACTCTGGAATGCCATATTTCAGCACACCGCCAATCTCGTGCAGTGCCTCAAACACCGTCACATCATAACCTGCTTTTGCCAAGTCGCCTGCACAAGAAAGGCCTGCAGGACCTGAACCAATGATAGCTACTTTCTTGCCATTCTTTGGAGCGCATTCAGGTAGCGCCATTTTGCCGCTGTTGCGCTCGAAGTCGGCGGCGAAACGCTCCAGATTGCCGATGGCAACTGGCTTGTGCCCCAGTTTCAGGTGGATACACTTGCTTTCGCACTGCTTTTCCTGCGGACACACACGGCCACACACGGCTGGCAGGGCAGAAGTGGATTTGAGCACTTTGGCTGCTTCGAGGAACTGACCACGCTCAATGTTCTTCACAAACGATGGGATATTGATGCTCACTGGGCAACCTTCCATGCATGTAGGCTTTACGCAGTCGAGACAACGCTTCGCTTCGGTCAGAGCCTGTTCAATGGTAAGACCCGTGTTCACCTCCTCTGTTCGAGTTGTAGCACGATATACAGGGTCAAGTTCCCCCATCACGCAACGCTCAATTTCGCCACGGTCCTTCGGCTTCATGCTGGCTGCCAGCTTCTTGCGCCAAGGGGCATTGCGGTCGGTCAGTTCGGCAAGGGGGGTGTCTGTTGTCATGTCTGAGGCATCGGCCGTCATTGCCGCTTTCTGTGCCGCATTCATGTTGTTATCCGCCGAATCTACATGCTCTTCCAGCTTCTTGATATCTTCCAGTTCCTGTGGTTTGAACGCCCCCATACGCTTGAACATTTCATCGAAATCCACCTCATGACCGTCAAACTCAGGACCATCTACACACACGAAACGGGTCTTGCCTCCCACTGTGATACGGCATGCACCACACATGCCCGTACCATCGACCATGATGGTGTTCAACGACACATCTGTGGGTACATTGTATTTCTTTGTCAACAAGCAGCAGAACTTCATCATGATGGCAGGACCGATGGCGAAGCACTTATCGACTTTTTCGCGCAGAATCACCTGCTCGATGCCCACTGTCACCACGCCTTTCTGACCGTATGAACCATCGTCTGTCATGATGATAACCTCGTCAGAATGCTTGCGTACCTCGTCCTCAAGGATGATGAGTTCCTTTGTGCGACCTGCCAACACTGAGATAACCTTGTTGCCAGCTGCTTTCAGTGCCTTGATGATGGGCAGCATAGGTGCCACACCCACACCGCCACCGGCACATACCACCGTGCCGAACTTCTCAATGTGTGTAGCTTGACCCAGCGGACCCACCACGTCAGTGATGTAGTCGCCTTCATTCAGGTCGCAGAGTTTTGTAGAAGAATATCCCACCTTCTGCACCACCAGCGTGATAGTGCCTGCCTCCACGTCAGAGTCAGCAATGGTGAGTGGCATACGTTCGCCATGCTCGCCCACACGAACAATCACGAAGTGACCTGCCTTGCGAGACTTAGCGATGAGCGGTGCCTCAACCACAAGCTTGAACACCTTTTCGCTGAACTGCTCTTTCTTTACAATCTTATTCATAATAATATCGTTTTATCATTGTTTCGTGTAAAAAACGATGCAAAGTTACGAATTTCCCTCCGAATAGTCACGCATTTTGTCAAGGAATCAGCATTTTAGGTGAAAAATGCCTCCATTCCACTTTTTCTCCGTTTTCTTTGGGTGTTGCGGCGAAGCTGCATACCTTTGTATGATATCTATCATAGAGGGCATGATTGAAGAAAACGTGGAAATAATTATCGGCTACATAGTGAAGGCGAGAGAAGAAGAAGGGCATGAGTAGAGTGGCAGAAGAGTGAGTGTATGAACTCATTCCCCCATTATCGTCACTACCAGTTTTCTTGCTCCGCC
>WFMB01000059.1 GCA_009177185.1 Bacteroidales bacterium | reverse complement strand
ATATAATAGTATAGAAGAANATAAGATAAANCAGTTTTTTCGNAACAACACTGATAAAAAAGAATATGTGTATGATGACCTGTCTGAAATAGATGGGATCTGTTTGTAAATCATATGACAGGGTGGNGNAAAGGAGNGTTCCCCAAAAATGAGGACTTGATTGCAATANTCAATAGCGTTAATCAGTGTTCTGTATAGAATNGATTGGTNATGTGGCAGGACATTGTGAAGNAACTGTGGAGAAAGTGAAGGCATCATGAAAAAGACAATTGTATCTTTGGGGGAATATCTGCTTCTGTTTCTTTTAATTATAGAGTTTCGTACGCCATACATAGACTTCCTTGTTATCCGAAAATTTGTTACGGTTGTACCTCTATTCATTTTAATCTTTTTGTTGTTGATGAAAGCACGGAAGGTTAAAATTGATTCTCTGATAATCGCATTGTGGATTGGGGCATTGTTGCCATCTTTCAATGTCGCGGATGGTCATATGCTGCGGTTTATTAGGTTATATGTTCTGCTCTTACCGATGTTGGTCTTGTATTTAGTAGCATTATTAAGAGAGGCACCCAATAAGGTCAATACATTCTTTTTGAAATTTTCCAACATCGTTGTCTGTTTGGCTGTCATATCCTTGTTTTTTTGGATTTTTGGAAGTTTGTTGGAAAAGATTCCATACACAGCAGTGATTCCTAATTCATGGGGATATGACAAACTTATTCCTACCTATTATGGCATCTATTTTGAAACTCAACACGCGCTAACTACCACGTCTCAAGCGTCAACAATGATAAGAAACAGTGGCATTTTTAATGAAGCCCCAATGTACAATTTGGTACTATGTACAGCATTGTCCATTGAAAGTTTCCTCCGCGAGAAATGCTCCATATTAAGAATCTCCATATTAGTGGCAACCATCCTTTCTACCATATCATCCACAGGATACATTTTTCTGATACTCTTGTTTGCAATAAAAGTTTATACTGTAATTAATGCCAAACATCGGATGTTGTTTTGGGTGTGTTCTCCTGTTATTTTGTTGGGAGTGTTTCTTGCAGTTTCCGCTATTTTGGATAATAAGAAAGAGACTGGGGGAAAATCATATAATTCAAGAAGTGCAGATATACAGAAGTGTATCGAAGTAGGGTTTGATAATCCTGTCTTGGGAGTGGAGTTGTTTCATCGTAGCGATGGGTATTTTTTAGAGAATGATTATGGTTATAGTAATTCACTATTTGGTATTTTTGCTCATGGCGGTTTTTACACTTTGGCTCTCTATTTGTTTTCTCTGTTATTTGCACCTTTGCTGACTTACGGAAGAACCAGAAAAAGCAATATCCTATTTTTTTCATTGGGGTATTTGTTGTTGTTCACGGTCACTGTATCAGAATACACCTATTTGACTATTTTAATGCTGGCTGTAGGATTGGCCTATTNGGATGTTATTTGTTTAAACAAANAGAAGGCTCTATNAGCTTCTATNAGAANGGCAGAATATGAAATTTGATAAGCTGTTAACAATCATTGTTCCGACCTACAACATGGAGAAGTATCTCCACAAGTGTTTGGACTCTCTTCTTGTTTCAGATGACAATATGGAGCGCCTTGAGGTGCTGGTGGTCAATGATGGCTCGAAAGATTCTTCATCGAAGATTGCCTATGAATATGAGGAGAAGTATCCGCAAACATTCAGGGTGATAGACAAAGAAAATGGGAATTATGGGTCATGCATCAATAGGGGATTGGAAGAAGCAACTGGTAAATATATAAAGGTTTTGGATGCGGATGACTATTATGTGGTGTCGGCGCTTGATGATTTTGTGAATTATTTGCAAAATCAGGATGTTGATTTTGTCATCAATGATTTCGTGATTGTGGACGAACATGGCACAATGACGAACTCCTATACATTTTCTTTGCCGATAGGCCGTGATTTTACATTGCAGGATATACCGAAAGAAATGATAAAATGGCTTTGGCATCATGGTGTTACATACAAGACAAGCATTCCACGTTCTATCGGTTATCACCAGTCAGAAGGCATATCTTATACGGATGATGAGTGGATATTTATGCCGATGTGTAAGGTTGGAAGTGTGTCTTATTTCCCTCATGTTTTATATAATTATTTGATAGGACGTGAAGGACAAACTTTCGACCCCGTGGTTATGAGGAATTCTTTTGACAAGCGTATTGTGGTGGGCAAGTCTATGGTAAAATTCTTTGCGGTCATTGAAAGGGATTGTTCGGATGTCGCCAAGTCCTTTCTGTCAGAGAAGTTGAGGGCAAGACTTTCGGTGATTTATAATTTTTATCTCATCAAAGAGCCTTCACACGAGGGTTATGAGTTATTGAGAGAATTTGACCAGTTCATCAAACGCCAGTCCTTATACATTTATGATTTGCTTGAAGCTCCTAAAAGCCATATATTGGGGAGTAATTTCATCGCGGAATGGCGTGCATCTGGTTACATGAATCCCCTGTGCTTAACGTTGAGACGGTTGAAGTTTAGAATGGGAATTTGGATGGGGAAAGAATATCGTAATTTGCACATGCCTGATTATCTTCGCAGAAAATGAAGCATCTTGCAATTATACTTGCTATATTCTTGTTCCCTTGTATTTGTCGTGCCCAATTAGTTTATCCGATTGCTGGTACATACAAGGGGAAATCTGCGCAAGGAATGGCTATATGGGGGGAGCGTGCATTCCTTTTCAATGACGGAGGTCTATGCCGTTCTTTTGACTTGAAGAGAGGACGGATGATTGCAGATTTCAGTATCGGTAGTGCATCTAAGAACAACCATGTTAATTCGGCTTCTTTTGGACGAGAGACAATAAATGGGAATCGCTTGCCTGTCATTTATGTCTCGGAATGTAGAAGCCCTTATAGGTGTTTTGTGGAAAACATCACAGATTCGTCTTCATATATAGTTCAGATTTTGACTATAAAAAGAGAAGGACGGGATTCTATCGCCAAAGATTGGGTGGTTGATTACCGAAAAAAACGTATCTATAGTATTAATAATTTGGAAATTGTTGACAAAGTAACAGGGAATCGTAGGTATTGTATTACGGCGTATCGTTTACCTAAAATAAAGGAAGGGAAAAATGTAGTATTGACAGATAAAGACGTATTGGATTCGTTTAATGTTTTTTTCTCAAATGTGCTTCAAGGAGCATCAATAAATAAGAATAAACTATATATGCCAGTTGGGTTTCAAAAAGGATTGGACAAGAGATTGGAAGGAAAGAGAGCTGTTATTGTCATAGACTTAAAGAGGCACGTGATAGAACGGACTATTGATTTGACAGATGTTACAGAAAATGAACCAGAAGACATGGATTTTTATCATGGAAAAGCGTTGCTTTATACAGGGCAAGGAGGAGGTCTGTATGAAGTGAATCTAAAGTAGTCCAAACGAACATTGTACTTAATAATAGGATTTGATTATGAGAGAAATGACAACAAAAGAACTACAACAAGTTTGTTTGGATATTCTTAAAGATGTTCACGGGTTTTGTGTTAAAAACGGAATTAGATATTCTTTAAGTGGTGGTACGTTGCTGGGGGCGATTCGTCATAACGGCTTTATTCCGTGGGATGATGATATAGATATCCAAATGCCTCGTCCAGATTATAACAAATTTATTCACACATATCGTTCGGAAAAAGGGTACAAGGTCTATTCACGGGAATTACCAGGTTTTGACAAAAAGAAAATGACTTATGCATATGGCAGAGTTGCAGATACCTTAAATACGTTTGTTGACACAGGGGCAAGACCTTGGATACAAGAAAATGTCGGTGTTTGGATTGATGTTCTTCCGTGTGATGGAATGCCATCTGAACCAGTTTTGGCTGCGGAACATTTGCAATTAATCTCAAAATTGACAGTACAGGCGGGACGGTTAGGTATAAAATACACATCATGGTCACACATCTTTAGGGGAACGACTTTGGGCGAAAGACTCAAATATGCCGTCAAAAAAGTTTGTTTTGTTTTTTATTGGAAGAACCCTTTTGATGATTTGGTTAAGGCTAAAAAGAAATATGATTATAATGAGTCAGAGTATTTTTTTGCAATGCCACATTATGGAATGGGCGAATGGCAGCCAAAGGCCAATATGGAACATTTTATTCTTCACAAATTTGAGGATTGTGAATTCTTTATTATGTCAGGTTGGGATGCTAACCTGAAAAGTCTTTATGGCGATTACATGCAATTGCCTCCTCTGAAAAAACGTGTACGCCACGATTTTAATCGTTATTATTGGAAATAACAACATTATACAGTATATGAATATAGGATTAATTATTGCGGGCGGTTCTGGCAACCGTATGGGGCAGGATATCCCCAAGCAGTTCATGCACGTTGATGGCGCTCCAATCATCATTATGACCATGCAGGCATTTGAGAGACATCCTGACATCGACGCAATAGCTGTGGTATGCCTGAAAGGTTGGGAAACAGTGCTTCAAAGTTATGCCAATCAATTTGGACTACAAAAACTAAAATGGATTTTCCCTGGTGGAAATAATGGTATGGAGTCTATCCACAACGGTATATATGGCTTGAGAGATGCTGGATGTAGTGATGAAGATCTTGTGCTGATTCACGATTCGGTACGTCCATTGCTTTCTCAAGAAATTATCTCATCTAATATAGCCATCTGCAAGGCTTATGGCTATGCTATCACAGGCATACAATGTCGCGAGGCTATACTTGAGAGTGAAGATGGTTTCACGACGAAGACAAGCATTCCGCGAGATAGATTGATTCGTACTCAGACTCCTCAGACATTCCGTTTGGGCAATATCATTAAGGCTCATGAAGAAGCACGAGAGAAAGGTGTTGTTGATTCTGTCGCATCATGTACCTTAATTGCGGAATTGGGTGGTGATAGGGTCATGCATATTGTGCCAGGTTCGGAGAAGAATATCAAAATCACCACAGTGGAGGACTTGGAGATGATAAAGGCATTGATGCATACATCCAAAGAATCATGGTTGAAATGAGCATGTATATAAAAGACATTCTTCATGTGTCGCAACAAGATTTGCCTTGGGATAAACTTTCAGGGTGTAACATTCTCATAACTGGAGCAACTGGCCTAATAGGCGNTTNCTNGGTCGAGGCGTTANTGCTTAATCCGAAACGGTGACTATTNTGTCTATNCGTGTGGTCNNAATGNGGGACGGGCANANGCANTGNTNAGGTCTAATTATGGTGAAGAAGGTCTTCATTTTAGCTGCCATGATGTTGTTAATCCTTTGAATTGTTCTGTGGATTTTCATTATATCATTCATGCGGCAAGTAACGCGAGTCCGAATTTCTTTGCAAACAACCCTGTAGAGGTCATTAAGTCCAATATCTCTGGTGTTTCGAATCTTATGGAATTCGGTTTGAAACATAATATGAGGCGATTCCTTTACGTTTCTTCGGGGGAAGTGTATGGGGAGGGGGATGGAAGAATTTTTACGGAGGATTATAGTGGATATGTGAATTGTGCTACCCCGCGAGCCTGCTACCCATCATCCAAAAGGGCTGCGGAGACCCTTTGTGTTGCGTATGCTGCAGAATATGGAGCAGATGTAGTTGTGGCACGCCCCTGTCATGTTTATGGTCCAAATTTCACGGAATCGGACAATAGGGTATACGCCCAATTCATACGTAACGTAATGAAGGATGAGAACATAGTGATGAAAAGTACAGGAGAGCAGTTTCGCTCGTGGTGCTATGTGGTGGATTGCGTATTGGCTTTGCTGTACATCCTTCTGAAAGGAGAGAATGGGCAGGCATATAACATTGCGGATGAAAAATCAAGTGTTACAATTAGGGATTTGGCTGAGATGATAGCTGAACTTGGAGGAAAGGAGGTTGTGATGGATGTGCCAAGTGTGGATGAGAAGAAGGGATTTAATGTGGTGACAAAATCTGTGTTTTCCACAGAGAAATTGGAAAATTTAGGTTGGAGACTTGAGGGTATGATGTCTCAAAAGATGCAGGCAACTATTGAGGAAGCAATAAATAAAACAATCGTCTTATGAGGGAAATGACAACAACGGAAGTTTTTTTGTTACACCTCATTATGGCATGAGGAATACATGGAGAGATTTGAGTTACATCGGTTTGAAGATTCTCTGTTTTATGTCATGTCGGGCTATGCTGACAATCTCGAAAGTTTGTATGGCAATTATATGAAACTACCATCAGAAAAGGACCGAATATCTCACGATTATAATAAATACTATTGGAGGTAGATTGAGAATTATGTAATTGGGTAGTATTACAATGATATGAATGTTTAATGGAACCATAGATTCCCTTTTAGATAATATATGATGAAATTAGGGGTATCGGGAGTTTGAGAGGGGGTAGATGGGATGTTGAATACTCTTTATGGCGGCATGAACACTATGATTTACGAATTATAATGAAAGGATAATAATGGTTGGATTCAGCATACGCGATGTTGCTCATAAATACGAAAAAAGCAAAGATATAGGCTTGATTGTTCTCAATGATGAACAAATCAAATGTGTTCAAGCCATTGCAATAGAAATGTACAAAGATATAATGAATGTTTGTCATAAGTACGGGCTTCAAGTATCTTTGTCTGGAGGTTCTGCTTTAGGGGCAGTAAGACATCATGGGTTTATCCCATGGGATGATGATATTGATTTGATGATGCCAAGAAAAGATTATGATATTTTCTTGAAGGTTGCAAATGATGAGTTGGGAAACAAATACTATATAGCAACTCCCAGTTTGAGATGTAGTAATCAGCATGACATTATTCTTAGAGTATTAAATAAGGACACTGTCTTTCGTGATATATTTAACAAAAAGAAACTTTATCATCAAGGTGTTGCTGTTGATGTGATGCCTATAGACTTTGTACCCAATCATCCGATACTTTATCAATTAAAGGGATATCTGTCTATTTTATTACTTTTCATCGTCAATTCTAATATGATGTTCCGTAGTAAAACAAAGTATTCTCGAATGTTGCTTACTCAGTC
>WFMB01000105.1 GCA_009177185.1 Bacteroidales bacterium | reverse complement strand
GTTTTGGCTGCAAAAACATGAAGATTAGCAAAAAGGAGATGGTGGCAGTGCTCACTGGAATGCTTCCCTACATCGGCTTCCCAAAGACACTCAACGCCCTCACGGCTGTAAACAAAGCATATACAGAGGACGAGTAGTTTTCAAATCCTATTCAGACGGGGATGTTCAGCGAGCAAACAGAGGTAGCAGAACCACCCCCTTTGAAAGCCCCATAAAATCGATGTCCCCGACATCGACCAATCGGAGTCCCCGACATCGGTTAACCGATGTCGGGGACTCCGATTTATAGGCAGTGGATGCACTCCACACAAAAGTGACCAATAACTGATGTCAGACCTTCCCGTCTGAGCACCCGGCGACTTACTTATTCCGTACTGAAATACATCTTCTCAAGAAGTTCTGCAATTCCGTCGTCATCGTTGCTTCGAGCAACCATGTCGGCGGCTTGTTTTATCTCCGCTGCGGCATTGCCCATCGCCACACCTGTGCCTGCAAATTGTAGCATGGGAATGTCGTTGTAGCCATCGCCAAAGGCAAGCAGGTCTTCTCTGTGCATTCCGATGTTGTCAAGCAGCATGGCAAGACCTTTCCTTTTGTCGATGCCCTCGGGCACAATCTCCAAAAAGAATGGCTCGCTGCGGAAAGCACCTGCCACGCCTTTTAAGGAGTCTTGCAATTCAGCCTCCAACGTTGGCAGCAGAATGGGAGCACCCACAATGATGCACTTCACCACATCTGCTTCTTGTGCCGCTTTCACAAAGTCGTTTACCTTTCTGATGGACATCCCGTTGCGCATAACNGAATACTGGATATACTCATTATCCTCCACCTCGCTCACNACTTCTTGTCCGACATACNTCATGATGGGCGTTTCGTGCGCTCNTGNGTATGTATATATANAAGGTATCACGTCTTTGTCCAACGTCTGTGCGTACAGCCGCTCCTTTGTTCTCCAATCATAAATTTCCCCTCCGTTATAGCTGATTACATAACCGCCAAAGTCCTGCAATCGAAGGGCATCCGCCACACGGGCTGTTCCATAAGTGGGTCGTCCCGATGCCACAGCTACCTTCACGCCAATCTCCTGCACACGGATAATCGTATCTATAGTCCGCTGCGAGAGGCTTTGGTCGCTCCTCACCAGCGTTCCGTCCAAATCAACGGCAATGAGTTTATGTGGGTGAATCATGATAACGGGGTTGTGAGCGTCAATCTATTGTGAATACTCCAGAGTGGTAGTTGCTGTAAAAGCGACCCGAAGAGGGGTCAACTTGAACACGTAGTAATCGAGACAAGCGACTCCTTTCGGATAACTTTTCAGTATTTGAATGGCTTGGTTTTCACATAGATTTTGTAATCTTTGATGCCGCCAGGCACGTTGCTCTCCATGCGTGGAAAGTATTGGACAGCGGTAATCGTGTGTTCCTTGCCAAGGTCGATGATGATTTGGTGAGGGAACTTAACGCCTTTGACTGTGGACCAGAAGGTGGATTCCTGAAGGTCGTAAATCTTGTCGCCAGCACGGTTGCCTGTAACGATGTCTTCACTGTCAGCATAAGAGATGCGCCAAGGTTCGCGCGAGAGACGCTCACCGTTTTCGTCGAGTATGTAAAGTTCGGCGATACAAGCATATTCGTCTCCGTTGTGGTTGTTCAGACCTTCAACGCATACATAACGACCTGTCTGTGGAGCGGAGAACTTGACCTCCTGCCAACCATTACCAGCCTTGAATGAGCCTGTAGCCACGGGGCTTTCGCCATTGAGGTCGAGGTTCTGTCCTTCTGTACGATGGATAGGAGGCTCTGCCTTTTGTAGTTGGTCGATGATAGGTTTAGAGAGACCTTCGCTCTTGGCTTCGTTGGGACCAATGATGTCAAGGACAATAATTTCGTTCTGTCCCTTCTTGAGCCAACAGCCAGGGCAGTAGAGAGTTTGCTGTGGACCAATCTCCCAAATGCGACCGAGGCCATGTCCGTTCACATACACGAGACCTTTGCCGAAAGTGGAGAAGTTAAGGAATGTGTCACCCGTCTTTTTCAGATTGAAAGTGGCGCGGTAGTAACCAGGGATGCGGTCGCCGTTGTGGCGAGGACTGATATTGGTAAGTGGCTTATAAACCTGCTGCTTGCAATACTCGTATGTGTCGGGGAAGAGGCGGTTTGTCCAACGCTTGAGGTGTGCCGTGAAGTCATTGCCGCCGATGTTGATGGTGAGGTCAACAGTGCCTTCAATGCCCTTGAAATCCTTGATGGCGCGACCGAAGTTGATACGTCCCATGGCTTCGACGAGGATGTCGAGTCGAGCATCTTGGCGAGTGGAGGGCAGGGTAATGTCCTTGTCGCCATTGCGGCGGTCAAGAGCACCGATATACTTGCCATCAAGAAAGATTTGTACGTAATCGTGTCCACCTGCAATATGGAGCTTGCTCTGTCCATCAATCTTGGGCAGGATTGTGCTGTACATGATAGAACCCCAGCCCTGGTCAAATTCTTCCATCGTCTTGATCTGCTCAGACATGATTGCCTTGGGAAGGTTCTCAAAGAGAGGCGCATATTCCGTGAATTGGAAAGCTGGCACAGTGATAATGGGGAGTGGTTTGGGAGCTGCGGGAAGCTTCTTGTCAGAGTATTTCTGCAACATGGTACGCAGTTCGTCGAACTTGGGCGTTGCTTGTCCGTACTCGTTGATAGGAGCGTCGTAGTCGTAGCTGGTCACGTCAGGAGCAAAGCCTGGTGAGTTAGCACCTGCCCAATGCCCGAACGAAGTACCTCCGTGGGTCATGTAGAGGGAGAAGGAGATGTTCTTGTCGAGCATTTCGCGCAAGCCATCAACCATGTCCTTTGCTGAACGGGTCTCGTGCTTGCCTCCCCATTTGTCGAACCATCCGCTCCAGAACTCGGAGCACATGAGGGGAGCGTTAGGACGCACCTCCTTGAGACGGCGGAATTGGTCATCAATGTTGGCACCAGTGCCGAAGTTCATGGTCCATACGAGGTCATCAAGCCCGTTGTTGAGGAAGTTGCTTGACCAGTCGCATTGGAAGAGAGCCACCTTGTCAAAACCAACGGAACGGAGACAATCGCGAATCTCGCTCACATAAGCTTTGTCAACACCGTAGGAGCCGTACTCGTTCTCAACCTGTACCATGATGATAGGACCGCCATTTTGGATGGTGAGGGGTGCGAGTTGCTTGCCCACTTCTGTCTCGAAGATTTTGACACGCTCCATGAAGTAAGGGTCTCGTTCGCGAAGTTTAATGTCCTTCTTTTTAAGCAGCCACCAGGGAAGACCGCCCATTTCCCATTCTGCGCAGACATAAGGACCAGGACGCACGATGACATACATGCCATTCTTCTGTGCCAGGCGGCAGAACTCTGCCACGTTGTTGTTGCCTGTCCAGTCAAACTTTCCCTCCTGCTGCTCATGGATGTTCCAGAAAATGTAGATACACACAGTGTTCATACCCAGTGCTTTGCACATTTGGATACGATGTTCCCAATAAGCCTTTGGGATGCGTGGGTAATGGATTTCAGCTGCTTTCACCACAAAGGGCTTGCCATTGAGCAAGAACGAGCCTTCACCTGCTTCGAAGGTTCCACGGGTGTTTTGAGCCAGTGCTGGTGATGGTGCCATCAGAGCAGCCACCAGGGAAAACAAATAAATGACTTTTTTCATTGTGTAGATTATAAATTGTAAAGATAATTAGGTTTTTATAGAAAGATAGTGATGTAACGACAAAGGTAGAACAATTAGGAGACAGCGCAAAATTATTTTCAGTTTATTTTATGGAATCCTTGTGTAAACCCAAGAATTAGTGTAACTTTGCCAGCGAACAATAAGGATTTGGCTGTCAATAGCGGCATCGTTTGGCTATACATTTTATATAATATAATAGCAAGTTGTGCCGATTGTCCGCATCAACCAGTTTCTCAACCAAACTATTTATCATGTCAATTTGGATTGTATTCAAGCTTTTAGGTTCGTTGGCATTGCTCATGTTCGGCATGAAAGCCATGAGTGAAGCTTTGCAGAAGATGGCGGGTCCACAGTTGCGTCATGTGCTTGGTTCAATGACCACCAACCGCTTCACAGGTGCCCTGACGGGTATGTTTGTAACCGCTGCTGTACAAAGTTCTACAGCCACGACGCTGATGACTGTCTCGTTTGTCAATGCTGGCTTACTCACGCTCGTACAGGCAATCTCTGTGATTATGGGTGCCCACATCGGTACGACTGTCACAGCGTGGATTATGTCACTGACTGACATGTTCAATGTCACCAACTTCGTTTATCCTGCGTTCTTCATTGGTATAATTCTCATCTACATGAAGAAGCGGCGTATCATTGGTGACTTCCTCTTCGNTGTTGCCTTTCTCTTCCTTGGTCTTGGCACGTTGAAAGAGACTGGTTTCAGTCTGGTGGAAGACCCCGAAACCAGCGAAGGCATCAAGGCATTCTTCTCGGGATTCAACGAGCCAACCTTCCTCAACTCGCTCTTTTTCCTGCTGATGGGTACGATTCTCACGCTCTGTGTGCAGTCTTCGGCAGCCATTATGGCTATCACCATGACCCTCTGCTCCACAGGTGTGCTGCATCTTGACCAAGGCATCATGCTTGTTTTGGGCGAAAACATCGGGACGACCATCACTTCTAACATTGTGGCAATGGGAGCCAATACTCAGGCCCGTCGTGCTGCCTTTGCTCACATGAGTGTCAATGTGCTGGGTGTGGCATGGGTCTTGGTGGTTCTGCCTTGGTTTCTTGATGGAATCTATCATATTACAGGTTACAATCCTGCAAGTCCCGACTTGAAGAAAGTTTCTGTCGTCTTGGCTACTTTTCACTCTGCTTTCAATGTCAGCAACACCGTGTTGCTCATTTGGTTCATCCCATACATTGAGAAGTTCGTATGTTGGGTCATCAAGCCGAAAAATGTGGATGAGGAGGAGGACTTTCGTCTACACTTCATCACGTCGGGTATCATGAAGACCCCAGAACTCTCTGTGTTGGAGGCTCATAAGGAAATAGAATCTTTCTCCGACCGTATGCAGCGCATGTTTGGCATGGTGCGTACATTGCTCACGGAGAAGGATGAGAAAGAGTTTGCCAAACTCTATTCGCGCATTGAAAAATACGAAAGTATATCCGACAACATGGAGTTGGAGATAGCCAACTATCTTGACCAAGTTGGTGATGCACACCTTTCTGACGAGACCAAGGCAAAGATTCGTGCCATGTTACGTGAGATTTCTGAATTGGAGAGCATTGGTGACTCTTGTTTCAATATGGCACGCACCATCAACCGCAAGTTCAGCGGCAAGCAAGACCACTTCGATGAACAGCAGTATGAGCACATCCATCAAATGATGGAACTAATAGACACGGCACTCACCCAGTTGAATGCACTGTTGTCGGGGCGCAAGGAGGCATTCAATGTGAACCGCACGCTCAACACAGAGAACGAAATCAACAACTTCCGCAACCAGCTCAAGTCGCAGAACATCAACGATGTGAACAACCACAGGTACACCTATGCTGTCGGCACTGTCTATATGGACATCATTAACGAATGTGAAAAGTTGGGCGACTATGTAGTGAATGCCGTAGAAGCCCGTATGGGTACGCGCATCAATGCGTAATTGATACAGATAAACAGAACCGCGGGGGCACTTCAACACAAAGTGCCCCCGCGGTTCTGTTTGTACCATTTTGAAGGAGTTAAGGTTGCTTGTCCAGCAGGTCGGGACGTAAAGCTTTTGTTCGTGCTAATGCCTGCTCATATTCCCACTCTTTAATTTTTGCCTCATGGCCTGATAAAAGAATCTCTGGCACACTCCAAGTTTCCTCAGGATTATCCACTGGATGATATTGGGCTGGTCGTGTGTAAACAGGGGGTTCGAGCAGGTTGTCTTGAAAAGAGTCAGAGAGCGCACTTTCTACATCGCCAATCACACCGGGAATGACACGCACGATCGAGTCAGCCATCACAGCGGCAGCCAACTCTCCTCCCGTCAGTACATAGTCACCAATGGAAATCTCGCGCGTGATAAGATGCTCGCGGATACGATAATCAATGCCTTTGTAATGTCCGCAGATGATGATGATGTTCTCCTTCAGCGACAGCTCGTTCGCCATTGGCTGGTCGAATTTCTCGCCATCAGGAGCCGTGAAGATGATTTCATCGTAGTTGCGTTCTGCCTTTAATGCTGCGATGCATGCATCAAGTGGCTGGCACTGAATCAGCATGCCAGCCGCTCCGCCAAATGGATAGTCGTCCACTCTGCGGTGTTTGTCGGTCGTATAGTCCCGAAGGTTGTGGACGTGAATCTCTGCAAGCCCTTTCTTCTGCGCTCTGCCGAGGATGCTCTCTTGGGTGAAAGGCTCTATCAGTTCTGGCAGAACCGTGATGATGTCTATGCGCATGTTTCTTCTGCAATTATTTTCGTTTGCAAAGATAACACATTTTTTTTGTTTGAGTTTAACCGCCTTAACGCTTTTTGCCACATCAACGATAAGACGGGAGATTTCGCTTGGGGAAACGGCGGAAATATGAAAAATATCCGCTTTCATGTGGATATATCGGCGGAAAGCTCTAACTTTGTCGTCGAAATGAAAGGTGAAGATTGTAAATTCTAATATCACTATAATTTATGGCTATTGTAAAACCCTTCAAGGGAGTGCGTCCGCCAAAGGACTTGGTGGAGCAAGTGGAAAGCCGTCCTTATGATGTGCTTGATTCAGAGGAAGCACGTGTGGAGGCTGGTGACAATGAGANGTCGCTCTACCATATCATCAAACCTGAGATTAACTTCGAGCCAGACACGAGCGAGTACGATGCTCGTGTGTATGATGAGGCTGTGCGTCAGTTCGCAAAGTTTCAAGAGAACGGATGGCTGGTGCAGGATGAGAAAGAACAATACTACATCTATGCACAGACCTCATGCCTGCCAGCCAATGGCGGTCAGGAAAAGACGCAGTATGGTATTGTGGTGGGTGCTTACAGCGGTGACTATCAGACNGGTGTNATCAAANAGCACGAGTTGACTCGTGCTGACAAGGAAGAGGACCGCATGAAGCATGTGCGTGTGAATGATGCCAACATCGAGCCTGTCTTTTTCGCTTATCCCGATGACGAAACGCTGTTGCAGCTGATTGCCAAGTATGCAAAGACTACTCCAGAGTATGACTTTGTGGCGCCGATTGACGGTTTCGGTCACAAGCTTTGGGTGGTGAGTGACGACGAGGACATCAAGACCATCACGGAGCGTTTTGCCAAGATGCCCAACCTCTACATCGCCGACGGACATCACCGCAGTGCGGCAGCAGCCTTGGTGGGTGCGGAGAAAGCGAAGCTGAATCCTAACCATCGTGGTGATGAGGAGTACAATTACTTTATGGCGGTTTGTTTCCCTGCCAGCCAGTTGACCATTCTCGACTATAACCGTGTAGTTAAAGACCTCAACGGACTTACGGCAGAGGAGTTTATCAAGGCTTTGGAGAAGAACTTCACGGTGGAGAAGAAGGGAGCGGAAGAGTATCGCGCTAAGGAACTTCATGAGTTCTCGTTGTATTTGGAAGGGGAGTGGTATTCGCTGAAAGCCAAGCCTGGCACTTACGATGAGAATGACCCCATTGGAGTGCTCGATGTCAGCATTTCTTCCAAATTGATTCTCGACGACATTCTCGGCATCAAGGACCTTCGTCGCGACAAGCGTATCGACTTTGTGGGCGGATTGCGCGGTTTGGGCGAACTGAAACGTCGTGTGGATAGTGGCGAGATGAAGATGGCGTTGGCGCTCTATCCTGTGACGATGCAGCAAATCATGGACATTGCCGATTCAGGCAATATCATGCCGCCCAAAGCAACGTGGTTTGAGCCTAAATTACGTTCGGGTCTCGTCATCCACAAGTTGAGTTGATGGACACTTATCGGACCATATCAAGCCCCTCAGAGGGTCTATACACAGAAAAGCGAAGCAAGTTTCTTGCCTTCGCTTTTCCTGTTCGTTCGGTCGAGGAGGTAAAGTTGCTGGTGGCAGAACATCAGAAGAAATACTACGATGCGCGCCATGTTTGTTATGCGTACATGCTGGGAGCCGAACGCACGGAGTTTCGTGCCAACGACAACGGTGAACCCTCTGGAACGGCAGGCAAACCAATCCTCGGACAAATCAACTCCAACGAATTGACGGACATCCTCATCATCGTTGTCCGTTATTTCGGAGGGGTGAAATTGGGCACATCTGGATTGATTGTTGCTTATCGTCAGGCCGCGGCTGAAGCCATTGCTGCGGCTGAAATCATCGAGAAAACCGTGGATGAAGACATTTCGTTCTTCTTTGAATATCCCTTCATGAATGAGGTGATGCGCATTGTGAAAGAGGAAAACCCGCAGATTGTGGCGCAACACTTCGACAACGACTGCGCCATGATACTGCGCATCCGTAAAGATGCCATGCCTCACCTGAGAAATCGGCTGGAGAAGGTCTCTTCCATTCNGTTCGAGTGNCNCTCTNNATAGGACAAGCTGATATGGCACTATATGCGCACCTTGTGCGTAATCAATCAGCCACCCTGCGCGAAATAATATGCGCAGGGTGGCTGATTGATTTACCGTAGGGTGAGCCGAATGGTTCATGCAGGATGCCCGTTTGGAGCGTTTTAGGGTACTCTTCCATTAAAATATACTCAAAAAGTCATAATAAACCTTAACTGAACGTTGACTTCTGAAAAAAAGTCGTTATCTTTGTGAAACTGAAACGTAAGTAGTATAACCGAAACTAATATGTAAATATGTATATATCAAGATATGTGATAGCAGGAATGATGGCGGTGTGTAGCGCGGCATCGCTCATGGCACAGAAGGTGATGATTGGCAACTACATCTTCCCGAAAGACAAAGCCGCCTACTACGGCGAGTTGGAGGGCGGAAAACCTCATGGTAAAGGAAAGACGACGTTCAAGACGGGTGACACGTATGAAGGAGAATATGTGAAGGGAAAACGTCAAGGATATGGTGTCTATACCTTTACGGATGGTGAGAAGTATGAGGGAAACTGGCATCAAGACCATCAGCATGGTCATGGTACATTCTATTTTGCCAACAACAACAAGTACGAGGGGTTGTGGTATATTGACTATCAGCAGGGCATGGGCACCATGTACTACTACAACGGTGACAAATACACTGGAGAATGGCTGGAAGACAAGCGCAACGGCAATGGACGTTACACATGGGCAAACGGCATCTATTACGATGGCGGTTGGAAGGACGACAAGAAGTCGGGCAAGGGTGTGTTCAACTGGCGTGATGGCTCCAGTTACAGCNGAGATATGGACAATAATATGCGTAATGGGCATGGCAAATATATCTATGCCAATGGTGACGTTTATACAGGTGATTGGAAAGATGACATGATGCACGGAAGAGGTATCTATAAGTTCCGCAATGGAGACATGTATGAGGGTGACTATCAGAACGGTGAACGCACGGGGCAGGGCATATTTACCTATACCGACAAACGAAAGTATGTGGGACAATTCAAGAATGGGCTGATGGATGGTTTCGGCACTTACACATGGCCCGATGGCTCCAAATATGAAGGCTATTGGACAGGAGACAAGGAGCATGGACGTGGCAAGTTCACGGGTGCTAATGGGGATGTGTATGATGGAGAATGGGCTGGTGGTGAGATGAACGGTGAAGGAGTGATGCGTTTGTCAGACGGCACAAAATTCAAGGGGCATTTCAAAGACGGCATGAAGAACGGTAAAGGTGTGGAGGAGTCAGCCGATGGCACTCGTTTCGAGGGTTCCTTCCTCAATGACCAGAAAGACGGAGCTTTTGTGGAGAAAGACCGTAACGGGACGGTGTTGCGCAAGGGCATTTACAACCGTGGAAAACTGATGGGACAGTAATCAATCGTCATTCATAATTATTTAATGGTCATGCAGTTGTCAGCATTGCTGGAAGAAGTGAAGCAGTTGGCGATGGAAGCAGGAGCTTACATCGCAACGCAGCGTGAGAACTTCGATTTGGACAAAGTTGAATCGAAGCAAAGCCACGACTATGTGAGCTATGTGGATAAAGAGTGCGAAAAGATGATTGTGGCTCGCCTCAAGGCGTTGTTGCCTGATGCCGGCTTTATCACGGAAGAGAAGACTACTGTACAGAAAGACGAGTCGTCTGAGTTGTTTTGGGTGGTTGACCCATTGGATGGCACGACGAACTTCATTCACGACTTGGCTCCTTATTGTGTCTGCATCGCCCTGCGTGACAAGGAAGACATTCTGCTCGGTGTGGTGTATGAGGTGACTCGCAAAGAACTTTATTATGCCGCCAAGGGGATGGGAGCTTTCCTGAACGGTCGTCCTATCCATGTTTCGACACTCTCCGACATGGATCAGGCACTTGTGATGATAGGTTATCCCTACAATGCTGATGCGTGGCGGCAGTTCTGTCTCAACTTGACAGGTAGCCTTTATGGACATTGTGCCAGCATCCGTAGCAACGGAAGTGCGGAAGCTGAGCTTTGTTATGTAGCATCAGGAAAAATAGATGTCTATATTGAGTCGTTCATCCATCCGTGGGATGTAACTGCTGGTGCTTGCATCCTGATGGAGGCGGGCGGACGTGTAACCGACTATAACGGGAAAGATGAGCAATGGGCAAGTGGTCGGCAGGTAATTGCTACCAACGGCTTACTGCATGAAGCCATGCTGCATGAAATCCAACAGGCGAGAATCTGATCAACTGACTATTTACCTATAATAACCATAAGTATGATTTTAGACACACTCGAAAATTTCGGCAAGTATGTAGCACTCAATCCATTGTTTCCCAAAGTGGCGGAGTATTTGCAGACGCACAATCTCTCGGCGCACGAGTCTGGCAAGGAAATGATAGATGGAGCTAACTTGTTTGTCAACTACAGCATAACAAAGGGAAAGACCAAGGAGGCGGCTCGCATTGAGACACACAATGCCATGATTGACATCCAAATTCCGCTATCATGCCCAGAGACGATGGGCTTCACACCTCGTCAGAATCTGCCTGAGGTCGACTATGATGCAGCCAAGGACATCAGTTTCTATGAAGGTATGGCGGAGCAGTACATCACTGTTCGTCCTGGTGAGTTCGTCATTTTCTTTCCTCAAGATGGACATGCTCCCTGCATTGCTGACGCAGAAGACATCAAGAAAGTAATCTTTAAAATAAAAGCATAAAAACCATGGCAACAACTAAGACCCCTAAATCGACCGTGACCAAGAAGCGAGCTTCCGTAAAGCATATTGGCATCGTGAAGAATGACTCGTGGCTTGAACCTTTTGAGAAAGCCATCTGCGGTCGTCGTGACCATGTACTCTCCAAACTGAACGAACTGACGAATGGCGGCAAACAATCCCTTTCTGATTTTGCCAGCGGCTATCTTTACTTTGGACTTCACAAGACATCCAAGGGATGGGTGTTGCGTGAATGGGCACCGAATGCAACAGAGATNTTCTTNGTGGNCGACTTNAATGGNTGGCAGGAACAAGAGGAGNNTAAGATGACGCGCATTGACAATGGCAACTGGGAAATCAAGCTCAAATCCAATCAGATGCGTCATGGAGACCTCTTTAAGTTGAATGTTAAATGGAACGGTGGAGAAGGGGAGCGCATTCCTTCTTATGCCACCCGAGTAGTGCAGGACGAGAACACTAAGATGTTCTCCGCTCAGGTGTGGGCACCTGATCAACCCTACGAGTTCAAGAAGAAGAACTTCAAGCCCGACACAAATCCGCTGCTGATTTACGAGTGCCACATCGGCATGGCACAGGATGCGGAGAAAGTAGGCACTTATATAGAGTTTAAGGATAATGTTCTGCCACGTATCAAGAAGGACGGCTATAACGCCATTCAAGTGATGGCTATTGCAGAACATCCATATTATGGTTCGTTTGGCTACCATGTCAGCAACTTCTTTGCTCCATCCAGCCGTTTCGGCACTCCAGAGGAACTGAAAGAACTGATTGACAAGGCACACGAGATGGGCATTGCCGTCATCATGGACATTGTACACTCGCATGCTGTGAAGAACGAGATGGAGGGATTAGGCAACTTTGCAGGTGATGGCTGTCAGTATTTCATGCAAGGAGAACGTCGCGAGCACCCAGCATGGGACTCTCTCTGCTTTGACTATGGCAAGAATGAGGTCATCCATTATCTGCTTTCAAATTGCAAGTATTGGCTGTAAGAGTTCAAGTTTGATGGTTTCC
>WFMB01000140.1 GCA_009177185.1 Bacteroidales bacterium | reverse complement strand
CACGCTGTTCGACACCTTTGGCTTCCCGCTCGACCTCACGGAGCTTATCTGTCGCGAACAGGGTTTCACGGTCGATGAGCAGGGTTTCGACGCCTGTATGCAGGAGCAGAAGAACCGTGCCCGTAACGCTGCCGAAGTGAAGCTGGGCGACTGGGTGGTGCTCAACGACGAGGCTGAGAGCGAGTTTGTGGGTTACGACTATACCGAACATCCCGCACACATTATTAAATATAGAGAGGTGCAGCAGAAGAAGCGCACCGCCTACGAGGTCATCCTCGACAAGACCCCTTTCTATGGAGAGATGGGCGGCGAGGTTGGCGACTCGGGCGTGCTGGTCAGCGAGGGCGAGGAGATTCAGGTGCTCGACACGAAGAAAGAGAACGGACTCTCCATCCACATCGTGGATAAGCTGCCCGAACAGCCTGAGGCTGAGTTCATGGCTTGCGTGGATGTGGAGCGTCGTCGCGCTATCGAGGCTAACCACACCTGCACCCACCTCTTGGACGAAGCNCTTCGCGAGGTGCTGGGCACCCATGTGGAGCAGAAAGGTTCGTTGGTCACTGCCGATGGGCTTCGCTTCGACNTCTCCCNCTTCGAGAAGGTCACTCCTCAGCAGCTCCGCGAGGTGGAGCACATTGTCAATGCCAAGATTCGTGAGGACANCCNGTTAAAGGAATACCGTGACTATCCNATTGAGAAAGCCAAGGAACTCGGTGCCATCGCTCTCTTCGGCGAGAAGTATGGCGACAAGGTGCGTGTCGTTCAGTTCGGCACGAGCGTTGAGTTCTGTGGCGGTTGTCACGCTGCCAGCACGGGTCGCCTCGGCATGGTGAAGATTGTCAGTGAAAGCTCTATTGCCGCTGGTGTGCGCCGCATCGAAGCCATCACGGGCAAGACGGTGGAGGAGATGCTCGACAAGATGCAGGACTTCATGGCCGACCTTCGTGGTCTCCTTAACAATGCTCCCGACCTCATGGCTACCATTCAGAAAGCCATTGCGGACAACAAGGAACTGCAAGCGCAGGTCGATGCCTTCAAGGCGCAGCAGGCGCAGCAGTTCAAGCAGATGCTCATTGAGAGGGCGCGTGATGTCAATGGCGTGAAAGTCATTTCGGGTGTGCTCCCGATGGAGGCGCAGCACGTGAAGGACATCGCCTTCCAGCTTCGTGGTCAATTCCCAGAGCATTTGCTCGTGGTCATCGGCAGCGAGACGGTTGGCAAACCCGCACTGACCGTTGCTATCTCCGACGACCTTGTGTCCGAAGGCAAGAACGCAGGTCAGTATGTTCGCGAGGCAGGCAAGCTCATTCAGGGCGGTGGCGGCGGACAGCCTCACTTTGCCACTGCTGGTGGCAAGAACCCTGACGGCTTGAAGGCGGCTGTGGCTAAGGTGATTGAGCTGGCAGGGCTGTAGTAAGGCAAGTTACATATACAGATTAGATAACAAGGGGGCGGCTTCCACACGGAGGTCGCCCCCTTCGTGTCTCCGCATGGCTTTGTTGGCTTGATGGATGAGCTTGCAAACAAAATGCAAACTCAAAAGTTTGGCTACTTGTCGTGAGGCCTATATCTTTGTAGCGAGTTCTAAAGTCAGGGGAATGAATGTTCTTGGCTTGGTGCTCGCCCTGATACATTATTATTCATTTATTAAAAACCTAAACAGTATGAAGAAAGTTTTGTTAATGGTGGCAGTGACGTTCATGAGCGCGCTCCAAGTGTGTGCCCAAAAACCGGAAGTGACCGACAAGGACATCGTCGGTGTATGGATGATGGAGTGGATGTAGTTTGATGGGGAGAAGAAGATACAGCATGGCAAGGAGTCAGGCTACACATCGTTCAAGTACTACGGTGCTGATGGCGAGTACGCCTGTTGCGAAATCCTGAACACAAACGGTAAAATTGTGCTGCTGCCTCATGAATATGGCAAATACACCTACAAGGATGGTAGGTACAGCGAGATGGGGCGTCCCGTAGTCAAGCCAGAGGATATGCAGATGATTGACAAGACCCATTTCCGTGGTCGCTGGAAGAATCGTTCGGAGGCGTGGAAGAAGATAACCCTGCCGCAGAACGTCATACGCTATCTCGTCGATTGCTGCAAGTCGAAGAACGTGCCTGCCGATGTCCAAACGGCGATTAAGCAGGCGATGTTTGAGTAAAACATGTGTTGTTAAATCAGTTAAGAATGTAGTTACAGTGTACACCCCCCTCGCATTGTCAGTGATGATTGTGCGAGGGTTTCTTATGCTCCGCCCCCACAATCGGTGAGGCAAAGCACCGACAAGCGCAGGGAGGATTCATCCGCAGTCGGAGTCGTTCATAAGTTATGAACAATTATTCCAAATTTACGAACAATTATTCATAAGTTGCGAATAATTGTTCGTAACTTATGAATAACGGCGGAGGGGCAACCATCCATTTTGGGTGATTGTCCCTCCGCCGTTGTTCGATGTTAGTTCTGAAAGGGGGGAGTTGTGGCTGCCCTTTAGGGCGGTGGATGAAGTGACCGCATGGGGGGAGGACTTCATGGTGGGAGTANAATACACTCGCAGAGTGCATAAAAGTCCCGAAAAGTGCACTCAGTGANTGCATTATGGAGATTTTCGCTTTACATTTTCGCCGTGTGTTCGTTGAGCACCTGCTCTTTGGGCCAGTTGACGAAGAAGACACGCTGGGTGGCACGGGTG
>WFMB01000118.1 GCA_009177185.1 Bacteroidales bacterium | reverse complement strand
CAAGCGTCCATCTGGCAAGAAGGGGGGGATGATAAAGGGAATGCCTCCTGCCTGCAGCACTGACTGATAGTAGCCTTCAGCCAGCATACAGGTTTCTTTGTCATAGTTGCCCGTGATGCCAATGATGGGGTGCGGCTTGTCTGTTCGGGAGGTGCTGTTAAGGTCTTTGTAGCGACCTTCCCAATTAAATGCTCCCATGTGTCAATGATTGTTGCTTATTTCTTTTTCTTCTTGAAGTTCTCGTAGAAGGGCTGTGACTCCACCTGTCCCTCGAAGAACTTTGCCCATTCGGCTGCTCCCTTAGGACCGCGTTGATCCGTGTAACCACGCTCCTCGCGTGAAGGTTTGGCTGCGGCACCACGAACCACACCACTGCCTCTCCGACTCTTCTTCTCGCCATTGAAGCGGTTTTCTTCATGCTCACGACGGTGGTTGCGGCGCGTGCTGCGTTCGCCCCTCACAGAGCGGAAACCGCCGCCGTCCTTGCCACCACGTCTCTTCTCACCGCCACCACGCTGACCTTCTGCCTGATCGGTCACTTCCACATTTACCTTGCGACCATCGAAGTCGGTGCCGTTGAGCACGTTCAAGACGGTCTTGGTCTGCTGTTCAGGCACTTCAAAGAAGGAGAAGTTCTGCATGAGGTCGATGCGACCCAAGTCGATGCGCGCACCTGCGCCCACACGGTTGATAAAGCCCATGAATACCTTGGGAGAGATACCATCTTTCTTGCCTATATTGATGAAGAGGCGTGTGTAGCCAGCCTCGGCAGTGCGACTGCGTTCGCCACCACGGCTGCGACGCTCTCCGCGCCCACGCTTCTCGCCAAAGCCGTCTTTCTCATCACGACGACCGCTCTTCTCTGAGGGCTGGATGATTTCGGGCGCATTCTTGTAGTAGTTGAGGAAGGTGTTGAACTCCATCGACACCATACGCTTGATGAGGTCTTCCTTCTCCATCATGTCGAACTTGCGATACACCTCTGGGAGGAATGGAGCAATCTCTTCTTCATCAACTTCCACTTTCTCAATGTCGTCAATCACCTTATAGAGCTGCTTGGCACAGATTTCCTGACCTGAAGGCAGGACACCTGGCACAAACTTCTTCTGAATCTGCTTTTCGATAGCACGCACCTTGCCTTTCTCCTTCACATGAATGATGGAGATGGAGGTGCCGGAACGACCAGCACGACCCGTTCTGCCCGAACGGTGGGTGTAGCTCTCAATGTCGTCGGGCAATCCGTAGTTGATGACGTGGGTGAGTTCATCCACATCCAAGCCACGTGCAGCCACATCGGTGGCCACGAGCAGCTGAACACGGTGCTGGCGGAACTTCTGCATCGTCAGGTCGCGTTGTGCCTGCGAAAGTTCGCCATGCAGCGACTCAGCATTGTAGCCATCTCTGATGAGCTTGTCTGCCACTTCCTGCGTCTCCATACGGGTGCGGCAGAAGATGATGGCATAAATCTCTGGGTAGTAGTCAGCCACACGCTTCAAAGCGTTGTACTTGTCGCGCGCGCTTACCATATAATAAATGTGGTTCACATGCTCCGCACCTTCGTTGCGGCTGCCCACCACGATTTCCTTGGCATCGTGCAGATATTTCTTCGAGATGCGTTCAATCTCCTTGCTCATGGTGGCAGAGAAAAGCAACGTGTTGCGCTCTGCTGGCACGCCCGCAAGGATGGTGTCGATGCTCTCGGAGAAGCCCATGTTGAGCATCTCGTCCGCCTCATCCAGCACCACATTCTCCACCGTGCCAAGCTTAGCTACACCGCGCTCCATGAGGTCAACGAGGCGTCCAGGCGTGGCGACAATCACTTGTACGCCTTTCTTCAAAGCTCGAATCTGTGGCTCGATACTGGCACCGCCATATACGGGGAGCACACGCAAGTCCTTGATATATTTGGAATAATCCTTCAAATCGTCTGCAATCTGCAAACATAGCTCACGTGTGGGTGCCATGATGACTGCCTGCACGTCGGTGCGACTCGTGTCAACCTTCTGCAACACGGGCAGACCATAAGCGGCAGTCTTGCCTGTACCCGTTTGGGCAAGGGCAACCACATCGTTGTTGTGACCGAGCAGGTAGGGAATCACCTTCTCCTGTACAGGCATTGGTGCTACATAGCCCATCTCTTGGATGGCGCGCAGAATCTCTCCCGATACACCTAACTCTTCAAACGTTGCTTCCACTTTAGGCATTCCGTTTTCGTCCAGCATTTCTTGGGTTTCTGGAGTCTCCTGATTATCCAGAGTCTCTTGTGTCTCCAGAAGTTCTTGGTTCTCTTGTGTCATGTCTTTAACTGTTTCCATAATTCTTTGCAAATTCTTTACTGATTGAGTTGTTGAAGCTTTGGCACACCTCCGCCGCAAAGGCTGTTCCATGTGCTATAATGCGGTTCCACTGCTCCTCGCTGATAGTTGCCAGATTATCAAGTCCGATGCCCTCCTGCAACAATCCATAGACAATACCTGCGTTGAAGTTATCGCCCGCTCCGATAGTAGAGACCGTCTCTATTTTGTTTACCTTATACGTTTTCGTCACACTGGGAGAGAAAAGGTTGATGTCGCCCGCTGCATCAGTACACAACATCTGTTTGCAGTGGTAAGCCACCTCCTGCTTATAGACGGTCGCTGAATCAGACAGGCGGAACATGTTCTGGAAATCCTCCGTCGAACCGCGCACGATGCTGGCATAGTCGAAGTTCTCCAGAATCGTCGAATAGAGTTTAATGGCTTCCGAAGCGTGCGAAGANCGNAAATTGATGNCGTAATAAACCAAAGCCCCTCGCTTCGTCGCATACNCNAAAAACTCCTTCACTTTGTTTCTCAACGCAGGATTCAGCACAAAGTATGACNCCATCATCACAATGTCGTCTCGGTTCACCTCTGGCCACTCCACATCCAGGCGTGCCTTGGGGTAGTCCTTATAAAACGTGTATTCCGCATCGTTTCGGTCATTCAGATACGCCAACGAAATGGCTGTGCGCCCATCCTCATACATACACACATGTTGACTATTGACACCATTCTCTTCCATGAAAGCCCTGATGGTTCTGCCTACACGGTCATTACCCGTCTCGGTTATCATCGTGACATCCTGTCCCATGCGTCCCAATGAGATGAGACCATTGAAGGTAGAGCCACCAGGCACTGCTGCCGTTGGCTGCTCGTTCTTGAAAATGATGTCAAAAATCGTCTCTCCTATTCCTATTACTTTTCTCATAAATCATCGTCTTTCTTCTTTGTGTTACCAATCTTTCAGACTTCATCCCATATTGTTGTTGGAACTTTACCTGAAAATCAATGTGGTCAACTTTTGTTCGTCAAATATCTCTTTAGCCACTTCTTGAAGAAGTTGTGGCGTGATGCGTTCCAGATGCTCGATAGTATCCTTCATCCCCTCGAACTTGTGATAGTGGAGGTAAGCCTTTGCCATGTCCAGCGTATAGTTCTCAAAGTTATCACATGCCACACCAATCTGTCCCTTGATTTGTTTCAGTGCGGCATAGAATTGCCGTTCAGAGAGAGGCTTGTTCATCAGTTTGTCCAGTTCCCGCCGCACAATCTTCAAGCATTTCTCCACATCCTTTGTGTCACACCCGAAATAGATGGTCCATGTGGAGGTGTCTGTATAGTTGGTCAGCATGCTCTCCACTGTATAAACCAGTCCTTTATGCTCCCTCAGTGCGATGTTCAGTCGCGAATTCATGCCTGGACCGCCCAAGATGTTGTTGAGGAAGTAAAGCGCAATGCGTTTATCATCTTGCGACCCGTATGCTGCCCGTCCAATCATTACGTGGGCTTGATGTGTACCACGCTCTTCTACGATAAGGCTATGGTTGCAGACAGAACTGACAGGGCATAGAGGTCTTGCAGGAGCTGCAGAACACATAAATCCTACCGAACCCATCGGGTTTATCGTCTTTATTCCCTTTTCCACCACTCTCTTCGCTCTTCCGAAATCCACATCGCCCATGATGAAGAACACCATCTTCTCTGGTCTGTATAAACGCTTCACGAACCTCAAGGCATCCGCTGTCCGAAACCGCCTCACATTCTCTGCTGTGCCCAAGATGTCATGTCCAAGGTCATGCCCCTTATAGATAAGGTTTTCAAAGCGGTCAAAGATGAGGTCAGCTGGAGTATCGTTGTAACTCTCAATTTCATCCNCAATCACCTCACACTCCTTGTCNATCTCATGCTNGGGAAAGGTGCTGTGAAACACGATATCGAAGATGAGTTCTGCCGCTCGCTCAAAATGCTCCTTCATGAAAGCAGCATACACCACAGTCTCTTCTTTGTTCGTATAAGCGTTCAGGTCGCCACCCACCGCTTCCATCCTGTTGATGATGTGCCAAGCCTTCCGTTGGCAAGTGCCTTTGAACATCATGTGTTCACAGAAGTGCGCCATCCCCTCTTCACCCACTTCTTCGTCTCGTGTGCCTGCATCGATGCTGATGCCGCAGTACGCCACGTTGGTAGGTGATGGAATCTGTATCAGGCGCAATCCGTTTTCAAACGTGTATGTCCGTGCTTCTTCTGCCATTGCTTCTCTCTTTTCTTATCGAACTTGAAGTCCTACAAGCACTATAAAACTTTCACCTTAATAAATAACCAATCCCGCCAATCCGCAGAGCAGAATGATGATGATGGGATGAATCTTATAAAGCCTTGTTCCCACGAACGACATGAAGAAAATAATCAAACTCACCACGAACGTAAACACAGATTCAGACGGGTCGCCAAAGTTCTCTTTCGACATCAACATGATGGCAGCAGCGACCAGCAAACCTACAATCACAAGACGCAACGTGCCAAAGATGTCCGTCACAGCCTTCGACTGGCTATGCTTCAAAAGGAACTTACTGATGCTCACCATCAGGATGAACGGCAACCAAATCACGCTCAACGAAGCCAAGACAGCACCCAGCACAGCTGCCCATGTAGGGAAACCTGCATGAACCACTGCTGTATAGCCTGTATAAGTGGCACAGTTGATGCCGATAGGACCAGGTGTCGATTGACTGATAGCCACGATATCTGTAAACTCGTCAATGGTCATCCAATGATGTTTGTTCACCACTTCATCCTGAATGAGTGACAACATCGCATAGCCACCTCCGAAGTTGAAGATGCCTATCTTGGAAAAGACGTAAAACAGTTTTAAGAATATCATGGTGTCAAATCAGCGTCAGTCGTTCAATCTACTATTTATTCCATTGCCCCCACAGGAAACCACCCACACCAGCAGCGAGGATGCACCAGATGGGCGAAACACCAAAAGCCGCGATCAACAAGACCGTCACCACAGGAATCCACCAGTTCGTCTTGCTCAGTTTCGCCTTGCTTGCCATACCGAAGCAGGGAGCCAGAATCAACGCCACTACACAAGGGCGAACACCCATGAAGATTTTCTCAACATAAATGTTCCCCTTAAATGTCTGGAAGAACACAGCAATGAGCAAGATGGCCACAATAGACGGCAGTGCGGTGCCCAATGCTCCCACAATGCCNCCTTNCACACCCTTCAGNTTNAAGNCGATGTGCGAAGNCATGTCGATGGCAAAGAGACCTGGGGTGCTCTGTGCCACGACCAGCGTATCCATGAACTCCTCATGACTCAGCCACTGCTTCTTGTCCACCACCTCCTTCTCCATCATCTGCACCATAGCAAAGCCGCCTCCTAAAGTGAAGCTGCCTATTTTGGCGAATGTGAGAAAGATGTCTGTGTAGGTGCCCATTGGGTTCTATTCGTTCTATCCTTCTATATTATTTAGCGGTTTTCTGTTCAACCCACTTGCGAGCATTGACGAACGCCTCAATCCAAGGAGTAGCCTCATCTGCCTTGCGGTCAGCAGGATAGTTCGCCTGCTGCCAAGGGAAGATGGCACGCTCAAGGTGCGGCATCATCGCCAAGTGGCGACCATCGGCCGAAGCAATACCCGCCACATCGTAGGTAGAGCCATTTGGATTGCCTGGATAGCCAGAATAGTTATACTTCGCTACGATATTGTACTCGCTCTCAGCCTTCGGCAGATGGAAGTTGCCCTCACCGTGAGCCACCCAAATGCCTAACTTGCTGCCGCTCAACGAACCGAACATGACTGACTGATTCTCTGGAATCTGAAGAGTGACAAACTCACTCTCAAACTTGTGGCTCACGTTGTGGAGCATCTGCGCATAATCCTTCGCATCCGTCACAGCATGGTCATTGTTGATAAGACCAAGTTCCACCATCAGCTGACAGCCGTTGCAGATACCCAGCGACAGCGTGTCCTCACGGGCATAGAACGCATCGAGTGCAGCCTTTGCCTTGGGGTTGAAGAGGAAAGCACCTGCCCAACCTTTTGCCGAGCCAAGCACGTCGGAGTTAGAGAAACCACCGCAGAACACAATCATGTTGATGTCCTCCAGAGTCTCGCGACCGCTCACAAGGTCGGTCATCATCACGTCCTTCACATCGAAGCCCGCCAGATAAAGCGAGTAAGCCATCTCACGCTCACCGTTCGTTCCCTTCTCACGGATGATAGCAGCCTTCACGCCAGTACGCTCTCGGCGGTCAGCACTGATAGCATACTGCGCCAACTTGCCCGTGAACGAAGCAGGGAACTTGTGCTCAATCGGCTGTTTCTTATAGTTCTCAAAACGCTCCTTAGCCATTCCGTTGAACGACTGCTTGGTGTCGAGGCGATAAGAAGTCGAGTACCAAATGTCACGCAGTTTGTCAATATCGAAGTAGCGGTTGCGTCCTCCCTTCTTCACCACAATCTGACGTTCCTCAATAGGCTGACCGATTTCGACGAAGCCCACACCTGACTTGTTCAGCAGATACTCCACCTCTTTCTTGTCTGCGTTCTTCACCTGAATCACCACACCAGGGTTCTCGGCAAAGAGCAACTTCACAGGGTCTGTCTCAGCAATACCATTGAGGTTAACCTTGATACCACCCTTCTGATTGGCGAAAGTCATCTCCAACAGCGTGGTGATGAGACCACCTGCACTGATGTCGTGACCAGCCAAAAGAAGTCCCTCATTCACCAATTCCTGCACAGCCAAGAAGGCATCACGGAAGTATTCAGGATTCTTCACCGTCGGCACATCACTACCCACCTTGCCAAGACTCTGCGCAAAAGCAGAACCGCCAAGTTTCAGCGTGTCGAACGAGAAGTCAATATGATAAAGTGTCGTGTTCGCATCGTTCACCAACACAGGGCTAACGACCTTCTTCACGTCGCTCACCTCGCCGCCCGACGACACAATCACCGTTCCGGGTGACACAATCTTGCTGCCATCAGGATACTTCTGCGTCATAGAGAGCGAATCCTTGCCCGTCGGCACGTTCACCTGCAAGGCACAGCAGAAGTCGCTCAAAGCCTGCACACCCTTGTAGAGACGTGCATCCTCACCCTTCTGCGAACGGCAAGGCCACATCCAGTTGGCAGAGAGGCTCACCGAGTCAAGACCCTCAGCCAAAGGTGCCCAAACAAGGTTGGTCAGCGACTCAGCCACCGACAACACGCTGCCAGCCGCAGGGTCAGCCAAACCAGCCTGCGGTGCATGACCGATGGCCGTGGCTATGCCCTTCTCGCCACGATAGTCGAGAGCCACCACGCCGCAGTCGCTCAAAGGCAACTGAATCTCGCCCTGACACTGCTGACGGGCTATCTTACCTGTCACAGAGCGGTCCACCTTGTTGGTCAACCAGTCCTTACAAGCCACTGCCTCCAGCTGCAGCACGTTCTCCAAATATGCTTCTATCTCTTTGTAAGAATAGTTCACATCCTCATACTTCCTCACCACCGTCTCGTCGGTCATCACTGTCTTGGGCGAATGACCGAACATCTGCGCCACGTCGAGGTCGAACGGACGAACACCGTCGCCCTGTTGGAAAGCGAAGTGTGCGTCGCCCGTTGTCTCACCCACCACATACAGCGGTGCGCGTTCGCGCTCGGCAATCTGACGCACGTGCTCAATGTGCTTCTCGTCAATGAGCAAGCCCATGCGCTCTTGGCTCTCGTTGGCGATAATCTCCTTCGATGACAGGGTCTGGTCGCCAATAGGCAGCTTGGTCATGTCGATAAGACCGCCACACTCTTCCACCAACTCAGAGAGACAATTCACATGACCAGCCGAACCGTGGTCGTGGATGCTCACCACAGGGTTCACCTCCTCCTCGCAAAGGGCACGCACAAGGTTGTTGGCGCGCTTCTGCATCTCAGGATTGGCACGCTGCACAGCGTTCAACTCAATGCCCGACGAGTAACGACCCGTGTCAACAGACGATACGGAACCGCCACCCAAGCCGATGCGGTAGTTATCACCACCCACGACAACCACCTTGTTGCCTTTCTCAGGCGTACCCTTCAGGCAGTCGCGCTTAGTGCCATAACCCACACCACCAGCCAACATGATTACTTTGTCGTAGCCGTACTGCTCAGCCACCTCACCCTGCTGCTCCTCGTGCTCGAACGTGAGCACAGAGCCACAAATCAGCGGCTGACCAAACTTGTTGCCAAAGTCGCTCGCACCGTTCGATGCCTTGATGAGAATCTGCTCAGGAGTCTGATACAACCATTGACGAACAGGCAGCACCTCTTCCCAAGGACGGATGTCGCCCTCTTTGTCCGACTTCGTCCACTTCGGATAGCTGTGAGGCTGAGTGGGAGCCACGCCATTGCGTGGATAGCTGGTCATATACACCGCTGTTCCCGCAATGGGCCATGAGCCGACACCACCACCCATACGGTCGCGGATTTCTCCGCCAGTGCCCGTGGCAGCACCGTTGAACGGTTCCACGGTCGTTGGGAAGTTGTGCGTTTCGNCTTTCAGCGAGATGACCGACTCGNTGTCCTTCNCCTCANAANAGTCGCTNGTCGAGTGGTNGGCTGNAGCGAATTGCTCCACCACANGNCNTTGGCTGAACGNCACATTGTCCTTGTATGCTGAAAGAATCTTGTTGGGATTCTCCTGTGTAGTCTTCTTAATCATCTGGAAAAGCGAACTTTCCTTCTCCTCGCCGTCGATGATGAAAGTGCCGCCGAAAATCTTGTGGCGACAGTGCTCAGAGTTAATCTGTGCAAAACCGAACACCTCAGAGTCGGTGAGCTTTCTGCCCAGCTGCCCCTCCACCTTGTGCAGGTACTCAATTTCCTCGGGCGAGAGCGCAAGACCCTCCTGCTCGTTGTATTCCTCCAGGTTTTCGATATGAAGAATCGGTGCAGGCTCGATGTTCACCGTGAAGATGTCCTGATTCAAGCCCTTGTACATGCGCTGCAGCATGGGGTCGTGCTCAGCGTCCTCGCTATCCACAGGGAAATACTCCTCAATGCGCTGCACACCCTCAATCGCCATGTTCTGCGTGATTTCCACAGCGTTGGTACTCCACGGTGTAATCATCTCGCGGCGTGGACCTACAAAGTAACCTTGCAAACTGTTCTCACTTTCCGGACGAGCTTCGCCATACAGCCAGCAAAGCTCATTGGTTTCATCAGCCGAAAGCTCGTGGTTCACCTGCGTGGCAATCACACTCTGGGCTGGTGTTCTAAAAAAGTAAATCATAAAGTTACAGATCTGAAAATTTGCTGCAAATGTACAACTTTTTCGGTGAACCCTCACCACAAAACATTGCCAACTTACGTTATTTATATAAAAAAGCACCTCTTCACCCACCATTTCACCCTCCCGAAAGCCGTCTTTTCCGCATGCCCGACGACTATCCTCTGAAACAGGGCGTTTCAGAACCTCTAAACAGGTCTGAGTCACACCCTATTTAGGGTCTGAGTCAGNCCCCAAGNANGGTNTGACNCAGNCCCCAAAANTGGCACTNAAAGCACNCCTTTCCCGCCCCCCTCTGTCCGCCTGTTCCGACACCGCCCCCTCCCCCTTTCTGTTCCAAACATTTGGCTTATCGGGAGAAAAGTCCTAACTTTGCACCTGATTTTATAATTTGAGCATCAGAAAAAGAAAAAAATATGGCACTGAAAGCTGGTATCGTGGGTTTGCCAAACGTGGGCAAATCGACATTGTTCAATTGCCTGTCGAGTGCGAAGGCACAGGCGGCAAATTTCCCTTTTTGTACCATCGACGCACAGCTGGGACAAGTGAGTGTGCCTGATGAGCGACTGACGAAGTTGGCTGAGTTGGTACACCCCGGACGCATCGTGCCTGCCGTCTGCGACATCGTGGATATTGCGGGCTTGGTGAAAGGTGCCAGCAAAGGCGAAGGCTTGGGCAACCAATTCTTGGGCAATATCCGCGAATGCGATGCCATCATCCATGTGCTGCGCTGTTTCGACAATGGTAACATTGTGCATGTGGATGGCAGCGTTGACCCTGTGCGCGACAAGGAAATCATCGACACGGAGCTGCAACTGAAAGACTTGGAGACGGTCGAGGCACGCATCAAGAAGACTGAGAAGCTGGCGAACGTGGGTCACGACAAGAATGCCAAGGTGGAGTACGGGCTACTGCTGCGCTACAAGGAGGCACTGGAAAAGGGTCTCTCGGCCCGTGTGGTAGAACCCGAAAACGAAGAGGAGGCATTGGCAGCCAAGAATATGTTCCTGCTCACCACAAAGCCTGTGCTCTATGTGTGCAATGTGGATGATGCCAGTGCCAAGACGGGCAATGCCTATGTAGATAAGGTGCGCGAAGCTATCCAAGGCGAAAACGCGGAATTGATTGTCATCAGTGCCCAGACCGAGGCCGATATTGCCGAACTGGAGAGCTACGAGGAGAAGCAAATGTTCCTGGAGGACATGGGGCTGGAGGAAAGCGGATGCAACCGACTCATCAAGGCCATTTATGCTCTGCTCAACCTGCAGACGTTTATCACGGCTGGCGAGATGGAGGTTAAGGCGTGGACATTCCGCCGCGGATGGAAAGCTCCGCAATGTGCGGGAGTCATACACACCGACTTTGAGAAAGGCTTCATCCGTGCCGAGGTCATTAAGTATGACGACTATGTGAAGTACGGCAACGAAACGGCTGTGCGCGAAGCTGGCAAGTTGGGCGTGGAAGGAAAAGAATATGTGGTGCAGGACGGTGACATCATGCACTTCCGTTTCAACGTGTAAACAAGCCATGACACTCTTTATCGACTGGAACCCTTCCGTTGAAGCTTTTTCCATAGGCTCATTGAGCGTGCGCTGGTACTCGCTCCTGTGGTGCGTCGGTTTGTTGTCGGCATATCTCATTGTGCAGCGTCTCTATCGGCAACAGAAGATAGCGGACGAGAAGTTTGAACCACTCTTCTTTTACTGCTTTCTTGGTGTGCTGGTGGGTGCGCGTTTAGGTCACTGCCTGTTCTACGAGCCACAATACTATCTGACCAGCACGAAGGGTGTCATGGAAATGCTGCTGCCCTTCCACCAAATGCCCGACGGAAGTTGGAAGTTCACTGGTTATGAAGGACTGGCAAGCCATGGTGGTGCATTGGGTCTTATTATCGGCATGATGATGTATTGGCGGAAATACAAGCTCTCGCTCTGGACGGTGCTTGACAACGTGGCTATTTCCGTTCCTGCTACGGCTTGTTGTATACGGTTGGGCAACCTGATGAACTCGGAGATTATAGGTAATGTGACCGACGTGTCTTGGGCGTTCATATTCCACAGCCGTGAGGCAATGGTGGATGGTGAATTAGTGCCTCGCCATCCTGCGCAACTCTATGAGGCACTGGCTTACTTGGTCATCTTCTGCATCGGTATCTCATTTTATCACCATTGGCACAAAACCCAGGATATGTCTCCCAACTCTCCCGTAGCGGTAGGACGGGGTTTTTACTTCGGCTTGTGCCTCACTGCCATCTTCACATTCCGCTTCTTTATCGAGTTCCTGAAAAAAGAACAAGTGGATTTTGAGCGCACCATGCTTTTCGACATGGGACAACTATTAAGCATTCCCTTCATCATCTTTGGCGTGTGGTGCATGATTAGGGCAACAAAAAAGGCGGCAAGTCATTGATTTGACTGCCGCCTTTTTTCATCAATCGTTGAATTGGGATTCTTAACTATTTTTGTCAAAAAATGAAGAAGAAACATACCTATACAGAACAAGAAGCATACTTGAAACTTTCAACCCTGTGTGCTATGGGAGAGCAATGTCGGGAGGATGTGAAACGAAAGATGAAACGATGGGAGGTGGACGATGATGTAACCGAAAGAATCGTTGCCCGTTTGGTCAAAGAACGATTTATTGATGAAGAGCGTTATGCCAAAGCGTTTGTGAGAGACAAGTTTCGCTATAACCACTGGGGAAGAGTACGAATAGAACAGGAACTGAGGATGCGCCATATTGACGAAAAGCATATTGTCTTAGGATTGAAAGAGTTAAAAGATGAAGACAATCTTCATGCGCTCAAAGAAATCATACAGAAAAAACGCTCTTCAGTGAAAGGAAAGAACGAATATGAGATAAAAGGTAAGCTGATTCGTTTTGCTTTAGGGCGTGGTTTTGCGATGGATGACATCCTCAAAGTAATGGGTAACTTAGAAGATGACGATCTGACAACCCTATAAATTAAAAACACCATAACTTTGAGCATCTTTCATGAAGTGATAGATTTGTTGTTTCCTCGCTCGTGTACCGTATGTGGAAAAAGACTCTCAACACAAGAACATCTTCTGTGTGCCCACTGCATCATACACTTACCTCTCACACAATCACACACAGTTGAACACAATCCCATCGAAAAGAAGTTTTGGACTCATTTCCCTGTCGAAAGGGCTGTATCAATGTTTCATCACGACGGAAAACGAACCCGAAACATCATCTATCATATCAAGTATTACGGACATCCAAAATTGGCGACTTACTTGGCTTCCATCTACGCTGAAGAACTGAAACAAAAAGGTTTCTTTGATGGTATAGACTTGATTATTCCACTACCGCTCCATTGGCGACGGCAAATGAAAAGGGGCTATAACCAAAGCCATTACATAGCACAAGGTGTTCATCAAGTTACAAACATTCCTGTGCTGAAAAATGTAGTAAAGCGAGTGAAGAACAACTCGTCACAAACACATCTGAATGCTCAGCAACGAATGGAGAATGTGGAAGACATCTTCCGACTGAAACATCCTGAACTCATTGCAGGACATCACATTCTGTTGGTGGATGATGTGACTACAACAGGTGCTACGCTTTCTTCATGTGCGCAAGAACTGGCAAAAGCAAAAGATGTGAGAATATCTATCCTCACTTTGGCTACTGCCTCAAGTAGTGCATTACCTTATGTCCAAAACATGTATCCTCATCCGCTAAATATGCCGTTTTGAGCACAGGGGCTTTCACCATTCCGTAGATGTTTTCTACACCTTTCTCCACATAACTCTCATCCCACATTCCGCTGTCAATAAAGGATTGAAGCAATTCGGCACCACCTTCCACTAAAAGTGTTTGGATGCCGTCTTTGTATAGTTGCTGGAAGATGTTATCAACACTTGTTGATTGTATCAGTTGGAATCCATCAGGCAATAGTAACGGCTGTGACGAAACCACGTATCG
>WFMB01000063.1 GCA_009177185.1 Bacteroidales bacterium | reverse complement strand
GCCTGCCGTGAAGAATACGCTTTCGTAGAAAGGAAGATTGTTCACAAGGCACGGCTTGACGCTTGCAATAGACAAAGTAACTTCGCAGGAAAATATTTCCATGAAACACAAGCAGAGGTAAAGATATAAGGTATAAAAGGATGTCTGACGCCTTACTATTGGAGTAGTCAATGGTAAGGCTCATTGACTTAATAGGATAATGCGAGTGGGTAAGGAGTGTTTCGGAATACTATCGGACAAGGCAGGCACAGGATGCTGTCTGCCTTGTAGATGTCAAGGAGAAACGGTCACCGCCCTCTCGCTGATCTTTTGCACCATTATTGTGCCAGCATGGCTCTATAATGGATGGTGGTTCCACACGGATAACCAATCCGCATTTATGTCTATGACTCCGATGATGACCGGACGGCAAGGAGCATTCCGAAGCCGTCCGCAAGTCGGCACTGGCAGCTCGAAAGCCACCCGTGCCGTTCTGCTCATGCGGATATTCTCTGCCCGATAAGGTATGCGTTCCTGTTCACAAGTTCAATGATACGGTTATGGTGTTCCGTAAACTTGTTGCAAGCCCCATAGCATTGCAGTATCTTCAGTGTTTCAAGCGATATTTCGATTGTCTCAACCCTTTCGTCATTGATAGTTGCAGATAAGACGAGGGAGTTCTCACGCAGATAATAGTTTCCGTCATAAACGCAATGGTGCATATGTACGCCCTCCTCCAGATACTCCCTGACACTTTCAAGCACACGCACGTTGATAAGTCCGTCCGTGAACTGGATGCCGAAGAACTTGGATTTGAGTTTTTTGAACTTTTCCTCTGCCTCCAATGCCCTTTTCATCTTGTTCTTTATTTCCTCCTGTTTCCTTATTCTCCTTTTCTGTGCAACCGCCTGGTCGTGCCCGGCTTTGAGGTCAGCAGGGCATACATACTTGGCATTGTGAATATCCTTACCGAGAAAACATAGGCAATCTATATAGTCACACCAAATAGTAGGCTCGGTAATGGCATACTTGTTCCGCATGGCTATCTTTGCTGCCGTCCATAGATTTTCATCTATGTTGCGTGAGTTCACAAAATGCTTGGCAAGCGCATACTGACCTGCCTTGAAAAGGGTTTCTATCGGAGATTTTGTAAGCAATGCCTCAAACAGGGAGGCTGGGGATATGTTATGCAGACATCTCTTGAAGCCGTTACGTTTGATAGCAGGGATGGCTCTGACTGACGGATAGACAGCACAGCCGTCAATATATTCAAAAGGTCTGCAATTCTTCCGTAACTCTAAATCACTATATAGCACCCATGCATCTACATACATAGAGAAAACGCTGCGCATCATAGCGGTTGTTGCCGTTTTTCTGTCCTCGTTTATCCACCGCTGAACGACCTCATGAAACTTCGTCTCGGTCTCGCACCCTTTCTTGTATCTTGAACGCACAAGAAAATAACGCAATACTTGCAGTCCTTTGCAAATGGTCACAATGCAAAAGTATCCTTGACTTGTCCGTGTCCTTTTCTGCGTGTTCTCCACTTTCAGTAGTTTTCTGCAATTCGGGCATACGCATTGTTTCAGCCCCTCCTTTGTATGGAATTTGTGTCCGCACTCCATGCAGTAGGTTGTTCCCTTTGGTGCTCTGTGTGCGTATTTATACAAGGTATGGTCATATCCCCATGTCTTTTGTTTCTCGGTCAAAGGCGGCAAAGAATAGATATTCGCTGCAACCAGTTTTTGGAAATTGTTTTTGGGTTTCATGTTGTCAGTCGAATAGTGAGGGTTGCTGAATGGTGTTCTCTGCTTTTTTGCGGGTCGGTTTGTTGCGGTTTCGTACTTAGCTGATGCACTCCTGCTGATAGCGTTTGATTGCCTCCTGTCGTGCCTCAGCCTTTTCCTCCTCGGTCAGTTCCACCGTGTGGTTCACTATTACCCGCCCATTACTGGCAGGCTTTCCAGCCTCAATGTCCTTTTCCACATAGTAATGGACTGCCATTGAGTAGATTTCATCGTCCTCAAAGCCGTTGCATCCGCTTTTTTGCACTTGGTTGAGAATATAGGTGATGCAGTCGTCAATCTTCTTGTCGGGATTGCTGAACGCCTCGGCAAATGCCTTGTCCTGTGATGCCATGCTCTCCAAATGGGACTGAATGGCTTGTGTGAAATGATTAGTTCCTTTCATAACTTTTTGTATATTGCCGTTGAATTAGTAATAAGTTTCTTTCCCCTCTATTCGGGAATTACTTCTTTGAGTTTTTCTTCTCCTTTTGGGGAGTAGCGGGTTCCTCCTTTTCCTGAGGCTCGTAGAACTTGGTGGCTACAAGCACGATGCGGTTACGCTTTACACCGCCTGTTTCCCATTCCTCTGGCTTGAAGTAGCCCTCCACGGTGAGCATTGCGCCCTTGACCAGGCGGTCGAAAGAGGCTGTGTTCTCGTTCTTGCGCCATGCCTCGATGTTCATGAAGGCGGAGGTACGGGTTGTTTCCTCGCCATTCTTCTCGGAACGACCTACTGCGAGAGAGAAGCGTGCTACGCTTGCGGTTTCAAACTGACGGATTTCAGCGTCCTTGCCTACGAATCCTGTTACTGCGAAAGAGTTTTCAATCTTTTTCATAATCAAATTGTTTTTAGAANTTAAACTTTATTTTTTACGTTGCTTTCAGAGTTGGCAAGNGAAGTATGGAATGCAAGGAATTACNGGATTTTTTCACCNTCAGGTTGGAAAAGTTTTTATTGGCAGGAAAGGCGGCANAAAGTTTTTGAAAAAATCCAAGGGAATAAGGCAACTACTGGTACTTGCAGAATACGGCTTGCACTAACTTTGCGACGGAAAAAGTAAAAGGTGACTTCGCTCGGAAAACAATCATGAAGAAGGTTGTTACAAGACTCTCGCACAGGCTTCAATAGCGAAGGATGCAGACTGTTTGTTTCCGCAGGAGGGTACGTTTCCGCAGTAAGACGTTCAGACAAGAAGAGAAAAAGGGAACAACAAGCAACCGACCATGAACATAACAACAGCAAAGAGAACATAGCCCGCCATGCCTGTCAAAGGCACGATGTAGTGAATGCGATATTTGCCAAGGGAGAGGCAACAGGATGACGGCAGCACAAACACATGGTGTCAGACAATCAAGTGAGACACAGGAAAGGGGAAAAATACCCCAAAAGGAGTAAAGAAAAGGCAGAATGCCTCACGCTCCTACAAAGTGACTACATAATATTTTAAGAAGATGTTTATCGGATTTATAGTGNGNCTGCCAANAGGCATTCGGCTAACANTTNNTAANTTCGGATATAATCACTATTTTTTGCACAANATTGCAAGGCAAGATTATGTGCAACATCCACGAATATATAAAANCGGCAATAAATCGTATCAGCGATTTCCTGCCAGAGCCAATAAAAGTGTTGGAACTGCAACCAACAATTAAAAAGAAAATTCCTTTCGGTCTGAATGGTGCTTATGATTATTACCAGACCTATATCTATACCAGACCTTTTATCATTGCCGGAGTGGGCGATGACAAAGAAGACATGACCCCGTCTGTATTAGCCAAGCAGAGGGAAGTCTTAATAAAACAAACAGGTATAGTTCCAATATTTATATTCAAAAAACTTGCGAAATAAGTTAAGCATTTCTAAAAAATGCTTAACTTTATAAATAGAAATAAATAACATGCAAGTCTCCAATAGATAATTTCGTAAAAATAACGTGAGTTCGACGAATTTAGAATAGTGCCAATTGTTTGTCCCAAGTTCTTTCGCCAGCAATAGCTGGTTTCTTAGGAAAGCAGCTATATGCGNCCAATGCNCCAANCNTGTNTACGATGAAGTTGTCGAAANACCTGTGTCTTGAATGTNCTNCCTGTGCAATGTTCTTGAGTTCATCGTTTATGGTTTCTATGACAGCCCTCTTTCTCAGTAGAATCCTGTCCGCGACTCTCATGACTGCGCCTTTCATGTTGTTTCTGAGTTTTGTTACAAGCTGTATCCCGTCCACGAACAGCCTTTGGAAAAAATGCTTGCTGATATATCCTCTGTCCCCGACGAGTTTCCCGTATATAAAATCCACAAAAGTCTTGTATTCCAGTGGCTTGCGGTCATCAACANTACCGGGAGTTATCATGAAGTTCAACAGCTCGCCCTTCTCATTGNAAATCAAGTGCAGCTTGAANCCAAAGAACCATCCCATAAAACACTTGCCTTTCTGGGCTATGCCCTTGAAGGTCTTATGAATNTGAATCCTCTGGTTCCTGCATACTCTCAGGGGAGTGCTGTCCACGAAACTTATGCCTGTACACTTTCCAAGCAACGCCTTCTTGATGAACAGCGTCAAAGGGAGAGCCACCTCTTTCGCAAGTTCCACAAAACGGTTATACGATACAACCCNCGGGNAAAGATGGCGNAGATGCCTGCAGACTTTCTNCAGATAGAAATACTTCAGGCAACGATAGCCAGAATCATGAAACAGTATCATGATTAGCATGATTTCGGCCTTTGACATGGTTGAATCGCGGTAATAATNNCGCTTCTTGTCTGNTTGCAGCGTATATTTTTCTATCATGGCATCAAAAAACTTGCAAAAGTCATCTGCAATACAAAATAATTCTGGAGTTTCCTTGAACGAAGTGAAAAATTTTGTCCTCGGTGAGCATAGCGATTATTGTTTGTAATACTTTGTAATTGAGCACTATAAAGTTACAACAATTTTCGCTAATCACCAAATCCATAGGACATTATAATTCGTCGAACTCACGTTAATTATCAATGTAATGTAAGGGTAAATAAGACCAAAATTAAATTTGAAGAAAGAAAAAAAGATGAGTTAGAAAAGGAATATACTGAGATACAAGAAAAAATGTCTGCAATTCAAACAAAAAACATAACTAACAACAAAGATCAGGCATTTAATAAATTATCTAACGATGATATTGAAAATGTAAGAGAAATTGCTATTAAAGAATTTAAATTACGTTGTGAACTTTCTTCTATTATAGATATAGAAATATCAACAATTGCAGACAAATTAAAAAATGAACTATAGGCAGTTAATTCAATAGAACACAGTCTTCTAAAAACAGGTGTGTCCGACTTTAGACTACAGTCGGACGCACCTGTTTTTAGGGCATTTAAACTTAGTTACTTTGAACTGATGCAAAGTAACCAAGTCTGCATTTTATTTGGACACAAAATCAAAGGAAGGTATCTTATACATCGCTATCTTCATTTTTGAATTTATAATTGTTATACTTTGTTTTTTCGAGGATTCCCTCTTTAACCATGAAATTGATATATTTCTTTGCCGTTCCGTCCTCACAATTCACTTCTTTAGCAATCATGCCAACCAGTACGCCAAAAGTATAGGCATCCCTAGATTTGAAGATAATCTGAGCCGCTTTGCGCAATTTCTCTATCTTCTGGGTCTTGACATATTCGGCACTTTTGTGACCTGCACTGACAAACATATTCTCATCTTTACTCCATGTTATCAGTGTCATAGGCATATCAAGAGCACTGCCATCACGCACCTTCACAGCCTTGATGACGGAAAAGGATGGGTTATCGTCTGTTTCCACGGACAGAATACCAGCCGCCTTTCTGTGGGTCTCACTGCCCAGATGACCACGAATCTTCAGGCCGTTCGGGATATGGTGAAGGGCGAATACGATACAGGTATGGTACATTCCTGCAAGACGGTACAACTCCTCAATGAGGGCAGTACACTCTGCTTCGTTGTTCGCCGATGATACGAGGTCAGCAGCACCGTCAATGATTACCAGATGGATGCCGCCATGCTTATGATGNAANAAATCCATGGTATCACGGATAGTAGTAAGGCGTTGCTTCCGAGTCTGAACCAACATGCTCAAAGCGTAGTAAAATGGAGGGTATTTCTCCAATTTAGCACGCCGTTTAGCCGTTTCCGTATTCTTGTACAAGTGTGGGCCAGATTGTTCCGTATCGAAATGCAAGATGGACTTATGCTTTCTGTTTGGTGCAATGGTAAAACCAAGCATATCAAGTTCTTCGTGATCTTCTGATGTCAGCATAGCCCCAGCAATGAATGCGCTCAGCAGATTACTTTTGCCAGTACCCTCTCCACCAGTCACACACATGAGGTTATCGCTGATACCGATAGGCACATCACCACATTTGATTATCACAGGAGATGGTTCCGGTGGATGCTCAAAGTCCATGAGACAGGTGTTTATTAACATCATAGATTGGGAATATATATTTTCCAACTGCTTACATACAATCTCATGCAGCTGCTTCTCCGAATTGCCTTCTGCAAAGTAATCCGACACGTCCTTGCTTTGCTTTGTACCCTCCAAAGGCAGGAGTATGGATTTCACATCATACTTTGCCAAGTCATGTTCTGCCTTTGCCATGGCTTTCCTGCCAGTATCATCCATATCAAAGAGGACGAATATATGCTTGAATCGCATCGCCAGCATATCGAGGATATCTGTATTGATCTCCGCTGTCTCGCTATTGAAACAGATGGCATTGAATCCATGCGACGCAAGGGACAATACGTCCTTCTCTCCTCCTGTAATAAAGATCATATCCCCACGGAAGGGAAGCTGATGTAGTCCGAAACAATAAGGACATGGCTTCTTTCCTCCGAACTGGAATCGAAGTTTCTCTTTCGGGCGGTATATCTTGATGAATTTCTCGCCTTTGTAGCCGAAGATGGGTGACTCCTTGGTGGAGGTGTAGCGATAAGTGCCTTTTTCACCTACACCCTCATACGAGTCTAATGATACTACATTGTATTTTATCAAGATATCTGGCATAATGCCATACCGCTTCCAGTAGGCAAGTTCCGTAAATGAGAAGTGTTTCTCTACAAACTTGTACTTTTGGGGTGCTTCCTCCTTCTGCGCTGTTGTCGTAGATGAAGCGAGAGTAGTTATCTTTTGTGTTACAGGCAGCCTGTTCTTAGGAAAGAATGGCAGATTCTTTTCGTCGTCAGTATCTATGCAAAGGGAAAGGTCACGGTTGATGCACTCCAGAACCGTGCGAAACTGGGTGTCACAGCTGAGGTTGAGACAACCGGCAGCAAAGCGGAAGCAATCCCCTGACAAGTTGCCTCCTTGGTCTTTATATAAGTATATGTGCTTTGTATCTGAATAGAAATAGCTGCATGAGGGTTTAGTATCATGGTACTCAGGATTAAGGAAGTTCTTCTTCGCCTTCTTACAGCCAGAATAGTGCTCAAAGACAAGACGGCCGTTGTCTGTGAGCCTTAGAATCTCCTCTTTGATTTCTATCGTCTTCATATATTTCGTTTTATTGCTGACAGGGATTCCCAACATTCTGATGGTACCATTCCAACATACGCTTGTAGCCGTAGAACGGATTGAAACCACGTGCTGTTAGTTTGTTGTCTGCAAGTGCATCCATCAAATCCATATAACTATACACAATCATTCTTGACCCCTGATTCCTGTATTTCAGACATTTCCTATACCTCCATTTGGCAAGTGTGGAGTTAGCTATCTTCAACTGATATAGTATCACATTTT
>WFMB01000015.1 GCA_009177185.1 Bacteroidales bacterium | reverse complement strand
TGCGCTGTTATGGCGCAGGAGCCGCCACCTTTTTTGTTACATAATTTCAAACTTGTGTTTCATGGGTAGAAGCGCAGGTGTCGAAAATCCCGTATCTTTGTAGAAATAAGTAGTATGCTGGAAACAGATTGAGACCAAACCTAAAAACAAATTATTATATGAGATTGAAAACTACGTTTTTTGCCATCGTGGCAATGATGGCATCCATGACGTCCATGGCGCAAGAGGTGGCTTACGGCAATTTGCAGCCCTTGCATGTGGATGGCAATCAGTTGAAAGACCCTTATGGCAACAGAGTGGTGTTGCATGGCGTGATGGACACCCCCAGCCCTTACTTCAACAGCTGGCGTTGGGGAAGCTCTGCCACCGATGGCAACATCGCTGCTTGTGTGAACTACTTCAACAAGCTCTTCACGGCTATNACCGACCATNAGCAGGNAGNTTATTGCAACATCTTCCGTCTGCACCTCGACCCCTGTTGGACAAANGGTGAGAAGAATGCTTGGCCTATGGACGAGAGGGAGATTCCGTATAACGACAAGGGAGAGATTGACGGAGGCGAAGCCAATTTCGGCAGTTATACAGGGGCGCGACTCACCAAGTATATGCGTACCCTCTATTGGAAGATAGCCCAAGCAGGTCTGAAGAAAGGGCTTTACATCATCATGCGCCCACCTGGCGTGTGCCCTCACAATATCTATGTGGATGGCAGCTACCAGAAGTTCTTGCTTGATGTGTGGGACCGTGTGACCCAGAACGACTCTGTCAAGAAGTATTGCGGACAGGTGGGCATTGAGTTGGCTAACGAGCCTATCAATGTTCGCATGGCTGACGGTACTGATTCTGATAAGGCATTGCATGACTTCTTCCAGCCCATCGTTGACAAGATTCGTGCCAATGGCTTCAAAGGAATCATCTGGGTGCCTGGCACGGGTTATCAGTCCAATTACCGCAGCTATGCCAAGTATCCTATCACGGGCGACAACATTGGCTATGCCGTACACAACTATGCTGGTTGGTATGGCAACAGCGACAGCCATTGTGTGCCTTCTGNGGNTATTGCTGAATTTGGTCNGTCGTGTCCTATCATCCGCACCAACCCTATTGTTATCACAGAGGTGGACTGGAGTCCTCAGAACTCGGATAATATCAAGAATTACAACGAGTTTGGACAGCCTGTCTATGGAAACTATGGCACATGGGCGACTGCTTCCACTTCCAAGTGGGGCAAGGCTTATAAGGCTATCCTCGACTATTATGGCAATGTTTCGATGACGCTGACTGGCACGGGCGACTACATTGACATTGACGACTATGTGAAGGATAACAAGAGGGTGGTGACTCCTGCGTTCAAGAAGGTCATGGAGTCTCAAGGTATTGACCCTTACGAGGCTTGTGGTGTGGCTTGTTTCGACTGGTATGAGAAATACTATCAGGTCGATTACCCTGCCGCAGAACGCTACCAGCCTAAGCAAGTGGTGCCAGAGAATCCCTTTGAACTCAGCAATGAGTGGTTCAACCCAACCATTCTCTATGATGGTTCTGCAAGTCATAAGTCGGCTATGAGTACGCTCTCTCTGAAGCAAGGCGGATGCTCTGGCTGGCGTTTTGAAGAAGAGGAGGGTGTGGACCTCTCTAACTACAAGTATTTGGTTATCAAATTGGTTAGAAATGCGCTCAAGAACACCTTCTTCCGCATTTACGACACGGCGAACTACTGGGCTGAGCCTTACAAACTGGACATGGGAGGTAATAAGTTGTTTGTGATAGACCTGCACGACATGAAGAATGCTGCGGGCGAAACCATCGACCCCAGCCACATCCGCATCGCTGGCTTCAATTCTGCTGGTGCTGACCAGACACTCTATCTGTCAGAGATTTATTTGAGTTATGATGGTGAGAACCCAGCTACAGCTGTTGAGTCGCCTGAAGCAGACGTGGAAATCGCCACAGCGAAACACTACTCGCTTGATGGTCGCCGCATCAGCACCAATGAGCGCGGTATCCATATGGTGAAGTACTCCAATGGACAAGTGAAGAAAGTTTTTATTAAGTAATCAGAATCATGAAACGTATATCTATATTCCTTTTATTTGTGTTCGCCCTTGTGGCTACGTCTCTCTATGCCTACAAGAAAGAGAGCGTTGACATCACGGTGAATGGGCAGAAACGCAATATGGTGGTGTTCACACCGAATACCGCATCGACGTCTCCCATGCCTTTGATGATTGTCACGCATGGCATGAATCAGAGTCCTGAGTATCAGTATGACAGCGACAAGTTTTATAATCTTATTGATACAGCGAAGTTTGTGGTGACTTACCTGCGTAGCGATGGTAACACTTGGGACATTGGTGGCACTAAGGATCAAGACTTTGTGCTACAGACCATCGACGAGATGAACACGCGCTATGGCATCGACAAGAACCGCGTCTATTGGTCAGGTTTCTCGATGGGCAGTATGCTCATGTATCACTGCATGGCTAATGTGCAGGAGAAGATTGCCGCTTTTGCTCCCACCAGCGGTGTGCAGTTCAGTGAGCAGCCGTGGAATGCGTGCAAGAAGCCTGTCAATCTCATCCACTGCCATGCTTACGGCGACGATGTGTTCAACTACACGCAATACAGTATTCATGACTATGTGCTGAATATGGCTAAGATGAATGAATACACCACATACAAGAAGGTGGAGAACTACAACCCTGGCTCATGGTACACGGGCGACAAGGAAGTGTGGCGCAACGACAAGAATNGCAGTNAAGTGGAGCTTTTCTCCTACAACAATGGCGGTCACNGNCCCATGGATGGAAATGCCAGANAGATTTGGNACTTCTGTAAGCGTTTCAGCTTGCAGACCGTTGAGGAAGAGTTCTTGGCGANTTATCAGAANGCTCAGAATCTGGTGGTTGAGTGGAAAGACACTCCCGAAATGACATCTAAAGGTGTGTATGTCAATCTAAAGNAGGCTTNGGACACCTATGCACCTGAGAAGATGGACACGGACACCAAGCGTGCAGGTGCTGTTGCAAAGTTGAACGCNTACATGAGNGTGTTTGAGAAGTCGGCTGCGAATCTCACTAAGAGAACCAACGGAGGACAGATGGAGCAGCCTACGGAATTTGACCCTAACTTTCACATTTATCTCTGCTTTGGACAGTCGAATATGGAGGGCAATGCGGCGATTGAGGCGCAGGACCGCGAGAATGTTGACCCACGTTTCAGAATGATGGCTGCGGTGGATATGCCTTCGTGCGAACGTACCAAAGGCAACTGGTATGTGGCTTATCCTCCGCTTTGCCGCGATTATACGGGGTTGACTCCTGCCGACTACTTCGGTCGCACCATGGTGGAAGAGCTGCCCGAGAGCATTAAGGTGGGTGTCATCAATGTGGCTATTGGTGGTTGCTCGATAGAACTCTTTGACGAAGAGCAAGTTGCCAGTGTGATAGCAGGGAGTGATGCCGAATGGTTTAAGGGCTATTGCCGCGAGTACAACAACAACCCTTACCGCACCCTCATCAACTTGGCTAAGAAGGCGCAGAAGGTGGGTGTCATCAAGGGTATCCTCCTGCATCAGGGCTGTTCTAACAACTGCCAGCAGGATTGGCCACAGAAGGTGAAGCGCATATATTTGCGCATGCTCAAGGACTTGAACCTCACCGAGGAAGAGACCCCGCTGTTGGTGGGTGAGCTGCTCGGACAGGAGAAGGGTGGCGTATGCTGGGGCCACAATGCTGTGATTGCCAACACCCCGTCTGTTATTCCCAATGCCCATGTCATATCCTCTAAGAATTGCCCTGGTGCCTCTGATGGCTTGCACTTCACAGCCGAAGGTTATCGCATGATTGGCAAACGTTATGGACAGGCTATGGTGGAGCTTTTGGATACCCAAAAGCAAGTGGATTTCGACACCAGCGAGACCCCTTTTCCCTTGAGCACTGACGCCTTCAATCCTTCGTTGTTCCTTCAAGGAACTTTCAAGAAGACAAGCAGCATCTACTCCTTCTCGACCCCAAAGCAAGGTTTCGGTGGATGGCGCTACAGCAAGGGGATTGACCTGTCGGGCAGCAACTACTTGGTGCTGAACCTCCTGAAAAAGACGACCTGCAAGCCTGTGGTGAAGATTTTCGACGTTGACGACTACTTGAAGCCTTGCTACAGCTATGAACTCGGNACCCAGTCGTCGGCTGTTATTGACTTGAACNAGNNGACAACTCCTGACGGCAAGAAGGTGGATCCTTCACATATATATATGGTAGGTATAGAGACGGATGGCTCACAGACTATGTACTTGAAGGAAGTGTTCCTCAGCATGGACGGCGAAACGCCTGTTACAGCCGTTGAAGACCTTCGAGCAGAAACATTGGAACAGAAAAATGCCTCGGCTGATTGCTACGACTTGACTGGACGGCGAGTCGTTCGACCAACGCGAGGCTTCTATATCCAAGCAGGACGGAAAATCTATGTGAAGTAGGCTTATTCCAACAGTTTTTGGAGGGCTTCAGCGTTCTCCTCCGCAGAATAGAACGCTACAAACTCCTTTGGTGACATGCCAAAGTATTCATGGAACGAGGTGGTGAAGTAAGAGTGGCTTGAGAAGCCAACCTTATAAGCCACCTCACTTATGTTCACACGGTTGTTGGTCAGCAGATAGGCAGCTTGCTTGAGGCGGAACGACTTGATGAAGATGTTAGGCGAGATGCCATAACGTTCCTTCATCTTGCGGTTGAGGTGTACGCGGCTGATGCCCACCTCTTCGCTCAGTTGCTGTACAGAGAACTCCGAGTTGTCAAGGTGTTTCTTGATGATTTCGTTCACACGGCTGAAGAGCTTATCGTCGGCATTCTCCATCGTGGGCTTCGGCATTTCATCTACTACTTTAGAGCGACGGGCTTTGTTACGTATGTTCTCTCTCACACGCAACACCTGCTGAAGGGCAGAACGGAGCATGACGATGTTGACAGGCTTCTCAAGGTAGTGATCCACCTGCACGTTCAGGCTATGCAGTTGCAGTGTTTCGTCGCCCTCACCCGTGAGCAGGATGACGGGAATGTTATCTGTGTCTGGATTGCCTTTGATGCGTTGGCACAGCTCCATGCCGTTGCCATTCGGCATGCGGTAATCCGTCACCACAGCGCTTGGACGCTGTGACAGCACCTGCTTCCAAGCGTTTTCGCCNGAGAAAGACTTGATGATATTGTAGTCNTTCTNCANTTGACTGCTCATATAACTTACCAATTCAGTGTCATCATCCACCAGCAAGAGCGTGTCCTTGTTGGTGCTCTCGGTAGCAGGTTTAGGTGTGTTGTAGTAAGGGAAATGTAAGGTAAACATCACGCCTTGCTCATTCTCCTCGCTACCATCGATGTTCTCCAGCTTGATGTTGCCGTGGTGCATCTTCACCAGTTCATACACCAAGTTGAGGCCGATTCCAGAACCTGTGGCATCCGTGCCAGCACTACCTTGATAGAAACGTTCCCAGAGGTGTGCCAAGTCTTCATCGTTGAAATGAGAACCGCTGTTGTAGAAGGTAAGTTCCACCTCGTTGCCAGCCACTCCGCTCGTCACAGCCACACGGCCTCCCTCAGGCGTGAACTTAAAGGCATTCGAGAGCAAGTTGGTGATGATTTTCTCGAAGTGAGTCACGTCCAGCATCATGGGGAGGTTCTCTTCCTTGTGCGTCACCTCAAAGCTGATGTTCTTCACGCTTGCCACACCCTCGAACTGCTCGAACACACGGTCGCTGTAAGCCACATAGTCGCACTCTTCTAATTTCAGTTCCAGCTGTTTGGAGTCAATCTTGCGGAGGTCGGTGATTTGCTTCACAATGCCCAGCAAGCGGTCGCAGTTGCGGCGCATCACGGCATAAAGTGACTGGTGGTCAGGGTTGATATCCTCCTCCATCAGTTGTTTCAATGGCGACTCAATCATGGTGAGTGGCGAGCGTAGCTCATGGGTGATAGACGTGAAAAGATGCAGCTTCGCTTCCTTCATGCGTGCGCTTTCAGCCGACTGGCGCAAGAGTTCCTGCTGTCGCTTGCGAGCTTTGATTTGCTGGTAGATTAGATAAGCAATGACCAATGCGAGGGCTGCATAGACAAGGTAAGCCCAGATGGTGGCATACCAAGGAGCACTGACATGGATGGAAATGGTGTTTTCCGTGCTGGCAGCAGGGTTGTCCTCAGGATAGGCACGTACACGGAGTGTATAGTTACCCGGAGGCAAAGAGGAGTAGTGAGCCGAGGGCGTAGGTGCGTCGATGTGCCACTGCTCCTCGTGTCCTTCCAGTATGTAGTCATAGTGGATGCGTCCAGGGTCGCCCAGTTCTGCCGAAGAGAAGTTGATGGTGAACGAGCTGTTGTTATGCTCCAGACGCACTTCCTTGGCATAGAAGATGTTGGCGTCCAACTCCTCTGTGTGCAAGGGTGTGTTGAAGTCAGTGAAGTAGATATGCTTGATTTCCGTGGGGCGATTGTTGATAAGCTTAGGTGTGAAGCAAATGATGCCGTTGTCGCCGCCAAAGAGGATGTNGCCCATGCCGGGCTTGATGGCNGAANTGCGGTGGAACTCGCCCACTTCGTAGCCGTTGAACGNAGAGAAGTTGCGCACCTCGTGGNNCTGCTTATCCACCGATGCGATGTTTGTGCGCGTCGCCAACCAAATGTGGTTTGCCATGGTGGTGATGGCACGGATATCGCTGCACGAGAGTCCTTCATTCTGCCCGATGAGCGTTTGCTGCCCGTTCTTGACGTTGTAGATGATGAGTCCTTGGTGGCAGGCAATCAAGATGAGGTTGCCATCCTCGCAGATAGCCGAGGCATTGCAGATACGCTCACCGTTGAGCATGATTTCCCCCTGCTTTTGTGTCTTGGCGTTGTAGTGGACAAGCCCCGTGCTGGTGGCTATCCAGAGTGTGCCGTGGCGGTCGCGCAACACACTCGATATCCATTGGTTATAGCCAAAAGGCAACTCCACCTTCTCCACCGTGTGGTTAGCAGCGTCGATTTGGAAGATGCCGCTGCCGTTGGTGCCCACCAGCAATTGGTCATGGGCAGTGTCATAGTACATGGTCATTGCCTGTTCCCGATGTCCCAGCGAGGAAAGCCCCTCATCGGTCCAGCTACCGTCTTTCAGATACTGCACGCCACCGCCATAGCACGCCACCCACACGGTGCCGTGCTTATCCACCTCCACGTCCTGCACCAGCAGAGAGCGAAGCCCGTCGTTCACGGGGTGTGCCGTCGCCAACTTCATGCCGTTGGTGGTGAACACGCCGCATCCATCTGTCGCCACCCAGTAATTGCGTTGCTCATCGATGGCTATCGAGGTGACGCAAGTGGAGTTCTGTCCGTTTGCCAAAGGCGAGATGGGGTGATAGTGGAAGCAGTCGCTTTGTGGCGGAATCACCACCAGTCCCTTTTGTAGGAAGGCGGCGATGACATTGCCCTTGTTGTCTTCCTGCATCGCCATCACCTTGCCATAGGAGAGGTCTGACTGCGCCACTTGGCTGTAGAGGGGGCGCAGGGTGTGGGTGTTGCCCTCCTGCGCATATTCCCAGATGCCCCGTCCGTCGGTGCCGATGAGGATGCGCTGGTCGTGGGTGCGGATGATGGTGCGGATGTTCATGCCATCGGCTGGAATGTCCGACACCTTCACCAAGTTCTCTTTCTCATCGTAGGTCAGCAGTCCATGGTTCGTGCCGATGAGCAGTCCCGTCTTTGTTTCCAGCAGGCAGGTCACGGTACATCCTTCCATCATGGCTGTGGTCTCAGGCGAGTATTTGGGGGTGCGCCGCTGCAACTTGTTCAAATCTACACAGATGAGAGGAGTGTTGTTGGTCGTTGCCCACAGGTGCGCATGCTTGTCAATTAAAGGACGGTTGACGAAGCCGTCGAGGGTCTGGCTGTTGAGGCGTTTCGACAGCGCGGTATCCACCTGCATGGTGGTCGTGTTGATGACATAGCTGCTGAATCCATCGGTCGTTACCAGTTTGTGGTTCGGCTTAGGATAGTCGATGATAGCATTGACGCCATAGCCGTAGATGCTGTCTTCGTTTTCGCTCAGATAGAAACGCTGGAACTCAGTCGTGCGTGCGTCGAGCAGGTAAAGTCCGCTCGACGTGCAAATCCAGTAGTGGTTATCGGCAGCCTCTCGCACGCAGTAGGTGTTCTGGAAGAGCTGCTGCCCGTTCTTCGTTTTGGCTGGGAAATAGTAAAAGCGCCAGCCATCGAAGATGTCTGGCGTGTTGGCTCCCAACACCCACACGAGCCCACGCGAGTCGATATAAACATTGTTGCAGTTGTTGGTCTTCAAGCCTTGTTGGTTGGTATAGAGTCTGGCTACCTGCGCCAAGCTTCGGGTCGGCGTGAACAAGGCAAGCAGGAGCAACATGAAAGCCCAACATCGCCTTGATGTAGTACAGCTAAAAGTCACGTTCATCGTTATTCAATCGGTTAATGAATAAGTGTTAGTTAGTGTCGTGTGGCAAAGTTAATCATTTCTGTACAAAGCATTCATCTTTAACGCCAAGAAATTGTCGAAAGCACTGAAAAAAGGCTTTTTCTGCTCTTCGCCGTGTGTTTATAGTCTTCTTGCGTCTTTTTTCGTATTGTGTTTTGTAGAGCACCTCATTTTTTGCTACCTTTGTCGCTCGATTTAACAACATTAAACAAAAATTGCTTATGAAGAAATCATTACTTGCTTTTCTTGCCCTGGCTATGGCTGTGGGCACGCAGGCTCAAGACTGGCAGTGGGGAGAGCCCACATGGAACACCACTGACGGCAAAGTGTATGAGGACATTAACGACCTGAATGGCGATGGCATCGTGCTGTCGTTTCCCAACCCTGCAAACTTTGTGCTCGGGTTCTTCGATGCACTGGGGTTGAGCTACAACATTTATGTTGATGATGCTACTGAGCCTATTGAGGCCTCTGCATCGACTCGTCAGGGCACTGACATCGTGCTCGACTACGACTGGGTGGAAGGTCACTCTTATCGCATCGTGACTACGGGCGCTGCGCTGTGCCGTGCCAATATCGCTACGTTCCAGACGGACACGCTGTCGCTCAATAAGGAGGATTCTTATACCATCAGCTTCTCTATCAATGGTCCGGAGGTGGTAAAGACGATTGACGTGGAGGGCACGATGGCGTTGACCATTGTGGACCAGAACGAGTTCCCCACGTTCTCGCTCATCGACACGCCCAGCATCTGCGAGGCACTGGGCATTGCCAGCATTGACGAGGCTGAGTTGTATGGTATGAACCCTAACGGCTCTTACAACGCCTATTTCTTCGACCCTCGCTTCGACTTTTGGCACGATGCCGATGGAGGCCTCACCGTGTATAGCGGTAATGCAGGTGGCGGTGTTTATGACGTTTTGGGGCACAACCCATACCCTGCTGTTTATTGTATCAAGTTGAACGAGACGGTTGACACCATCCGCTATTACTTCTATGACTGGTGGAGCGAATACATTCCAGATGAGCCAACGGAGGTGCCCAGCACGGGAACTGCCAAGCGTCGTGCGCCTGTGACCTCATACAACAATGTGGTATGGGATTGGGAATGGACGGACGAAGACGGCAATCCGCAGGTAACGCAATATAATCGCAGATATCGTGTGGATGAAGGCGAGGACTACAAGGCTGGCTTTGCTATCAAGGCAAACAAGAAGGTGGTGTTCATCAACGCTACGCTCCACTTCGTGTCGCAGGATGTCTTTGCGCAGTATTTGGAGACTTCTGTGGAGGCTGTTGAAGCCGCTCCTGTCGCAGCCGATGGCATTTATGGCTTGAACGGTGAACGCCGTCAGACGTTGCAGAAGGGTTTGAACATTGTGCGCAAGAATGGTGAGGTGAAGAAGGTGCTGGTGCGCTAAGAAAGAAATGGCATAAAAAACGGAGTCGGGGACATCGATTGGTCGATGTCCCCGACTCCGTTCTGTCGATGTCCCCGACATCGATTTTATAGCAAAAGGGAAGCGAACCGAAGAGGTTCGCTTCCCTTTTCATTTTTCTTGTCTTATCCCTGGGTTGGCATCTTGCCGTCCATGGCATTGATGACGGTTTGCAGAAGCTCGTCGGTGGGACGGGAGAGGCGCATGTTGCCCACTGTCTGCATGGGCTGACGCTTGCCGGCGCGGATGTCGTCGAGGCGCTTCTGGAGGATTTTCTTCATCTCAGCCTTCTGTGGCGACTGGTCGGCAGGGTTGGCGAAGGGCTGTGCCCAGCGTGCCAGCTGCATGTCGTCGGCATCGATGTTTTTGTTCTTGAGGTATTCCTTGATGTATTTGATGTAGTTGGTGAAGTCCTTCTGTTTGCTGGATAGTGTGATGAGGGTAGAGAGGCGATAGTGGTCAGCATCTTTCAGCTTCAGCTCTTTGAGCAGGGCTACGAAGCGGTCGAACTGAGCCTGGTCGAGGTCGGCAGTGCCATCGTGCTCGTTGATGACCTGACGGGGGAAGTTGTTGAGCACGTTGCGGATTTTCATGTCAACGGGCATGTCGCCAAGGGTGGCTTTGAGTGCCTCGGGGTGCTTGGCGGTGTGGGTGAATGCCTTGGAGAAGGGATTGGTGATGTTGCGCATGAAAATCATGCTCAGCGCGCTGTCGTTGGCGAAGGTTTCAACCTGTGGGTCGAGGATGGCTTCTGCCACGTCATTGGCTTCGTTGCCTTTGTAGCTGGCATTGAGCGTTGTCAAGTAGGTCTTCAGGAACTCAGGGTCACGGTCGCCGCTCTGCCAACGCTTTTGCAGGTCGGCAGAGGAGTTGTCCTTGCTCTTTTCTTCCACGTTCTTGATGAAATCTTCGGCTGCGCAGCCACCCACGAAGCGACCAATCTCCTGTGCGTCGGCATTGAAGATGATGAAGGTGGGGTAGGCCTGAATCTGGAGTTTCTTGGCGAGCGGTGCGCCATAGGCACTCTCCATGTCAATCTTGAGGTTGACGAAGCGTGGATTCATGAATGCGCCGACTTGTTCCTGTGGGAAGATGTCGCGTGCCATCTTCTTGCAAGGACCGCACCACTGGGTGAAGCAGTCGAGGAAGATGAGCTTGTTTTCAGCCTTGGCTTTGGCTGACGCCTGTTCAAGGGTAGTGCCTTCTGGCTCGAAGGCCATGCCTTGCGCCATCATGGCTACTGCGGCAATGAGGNCGGTGAGGGTAAGTGTGATTTTTTTCATTGTTGTGTTATTTTTTAGGGTTTTTATTGGATTTATNGTTTTGGGGCTAGNCTTNCTATTCTTTCTAGCCCGACTAGTTAGGCTAGCNAAACTAGAAAGACTAGAAAANACTATCCATCTACTGCATAGAGAACTTCCNAGCCATATCCTTNNCNTTTCCGGGAATAGGATAATCATAGCACTCTGAGGTGTTGAGAATACCGCTGGCTGGGTTGATAAGATACTCATACACATGCCCCTCCTCTGTGACAGGATTCCACGTGGCGATGTGGACAAGGTTGTCGGAGCGGGGCACCATGCCATAGCCATAGATTGTGCCGTGGTAGTATTTCATGATGCGCACGCAGGTAAGTTCCTCGTCTTCGGGGGCAGTCCATGCCACGGTGGCGGGCAGGCGACTGTCGTAGGCAAAGTTGTAGAGGTTGTTGCCAGCTGTGTAGTAGATGAAGTTGCCGACGTGGCTGGCTGCCATGGAGGTGGCGTTGGCAATGTCGGGGCAGAGGTCGTCCATGGGGTAGAGACCCACGCCGATGTTGTTGTCGGTGGGATAGGACGAGGAGAAGTTGGTGACGGCAAGATAGCGGCTGTCACCTTGGGCCATGAGGATGTAGTCGTAGGGACGGAGACCGACACCTTGGCTGGTGCCTTTGCCCCAGTCGGCCATGAGGAGGGTCATGCCCGTGTGGTTGATGTCGAAGGCTGCTGCCGAGAGGTCTTGCTCGCCGAAGTATTCGAGCTGGGCGGAGTTGTAGGCAGCGTAGCGGAAGCACTGGTTGGTCTGGTCATAGACCACAATGCCGTAGTTGAGTGTGTTGGGAATCTCAGCGTTCCACGGAGCGAGTTCACCGAGTCCGTCGGCAAACTTGGGCACACCGAAACGGGTGGTGCGGCCTTCGGTGGCACTGAAGGAGTAGGTGTTGGTGTAGATGGTGTTGTCGTTGAAGAGTACCTCAGAACTTTGTCCCGACATGACACCAGAGCCGTGCTGTCCGTACCAAGTGGGGCGCATGGTGCTCGGTGCTTCGTGGAAGAACTCGCTGAACTCTAAGGCCTTCTCGATGCCGTTCTCGCTCACGCCCACAAGGGTTTGGTCGGTGCAAAGACCTACATAGTTGTTGCCCGATGCGAGCGACACAGCGATGTCGAAGCAACGGATGGGGTTACCTTGCAGCGGTTCACCGTTGGTGGTCTCGTAGAGGTTGGTGTAGTAGCGGTTGTAGTTGGCGTTGAGCTTGGTCCAAGGGTTGTAGATGAGGGCGAGGTCGGAGGTGCCTGGTTGGTCTGCACGTTCGTAGAAGACCATCCATCCGCCGTCGAAGACTTCGCTCACAGCCACGGGAACGCGGAAGAACTGGCGGATGCCGTCGTGGCGGTTGGTGACGACGAGCTGCACATAGTAGTTGCCGCCCGTGCGGGTGATGGGTGCATCGAGGATGCGCTCTCGCCCGATGGTGTCGATGACGGCGCTGGCACCTGTGCCTGAGGTGGCACTGAAGATGGTCCACAGGTAGTCGAGAGGTGCTTGCGTGTCGGTGGTGACTTGCTTTCCCTCGAAGTAGATGTTGGGTTCGAGGTGGAGCACGTCGAAGCGCATGATGGCGTATTCGGATTGGAAGCCGGCATCAGTGGTGTCGATGCGCACGACTTCGAGTTCGTGGTAGTCGTAGTTGCCTTTGTCGTCGTAGCAGGAGGCTACAAGGGTCAAGGCAAGGCTTATGAGGAGAAAATGGAGGAATTTCATTTGTGATGGTTTTAAATGTCCAATGTTGAATGTGTGATGTTAGAAGGTGACGGGGGTGCCGTACTCGTCGGTGAGGGGCGTTTCGTGGGTCTCGTTATACTCGTTGAGTGCCCGCTGCATGACTTGTTGCAGGTAGGTGGCGTAGGAGTAAGAGACGACGTTAGTCTCTTCGTCGTAGGAGGTCTGCGTGTTGTAGTTGATGTCGAAGTCAATGAGCTGGAGGTGCTCAATCATGAACTGATACTTCACGCGGCTGTAGGTGCCGAAGAAGCGTGAGAGTGCCACACGGGGGAAGTTGGCTGTGTCCCAGTTGTCGGGCTTTGCCAAGTAGTTCTTCAGTACCACGGTGAAGGACTGGTGGTCTTCTGTGCCGATGGAGAAATCGTCGTTGCTGACCATGCGGAAGTGGATGCATCCGTTTTCCGTCGTGAAAAGGGTGGGGTCGGACAGGAGCTGGCTGTTGAAGTGGACTTGATAGGTGCCACCGATTGTGCCAGCAGGAATGACGTACTCTTCGGTGCGGATGGTGTTGCCCATGCGCTCAAGGTCGTCGCCGTAGGCTTCGAGGCGGAAGGTGCGGTCGTGATTGGAGGGCATGCCGCTGATTTGCGCATAGAAGGTCACGTCGCCCTCCTCGTAGGCGTAGGAGTAGTTATAGGTGGTGTTCTCATAAACAGCACCTGCCTGTGTGCCCACCCAAAGGTTCAGGCAGCATAGTGAGGTGTCGTAGGTGGAAACCTCTTCTTTGGAGCAACCCACTGCGAGGAGCGACAGGGCTGCGAGTATAATCATGGAGTGTTTCATGTGTGTGTCGTAGGATTATTTGTTGTCTTCGCGTTGTGCGGATTCGGTTTCTGTGATGGGCAGTGGAAAAGTATAGACCTTCTCGGCTACGGCATCAACATTGGAATAGAGAATGTTGTTGCGGTTCAGACGCTTGTAGAGAAAGAAGAGCTGGCCTTCGCCAAGGAACTCGCGGCGGTACTCGCGGATGAGTTCGAGGTCGAAGTCGGCTGGCAATTCGTTGAGGGCTGGCAGATTGCGTGCCACACGCAGCTGGTTGAGCGTGATTTTGGCTGCATCGGTGTTGCCTTGGAGTAGCCCCTGGCGGTATTCCACCTCGCTCTTGATGAGGTACATCTCTGAGAGGCGGATGAGTGGCATCTTATATTTATAATATGTGTTGCTGCCGCTTGCTTCGTCATATTTCATCAGGTAGCGGTTGTTGGCATGGGTGGCTGAGCCTGACTTGAAGAGGAAGGTGTAGCGGTAGTCTTGCGTGGCGTTGTCGAAGTAGTCGAGCAGGCGGTCGCGCGTGACGGCAAAGCTGTACTGAGAACCGTCGGAGAAGAACTTGTCGGCAATGTCGGCTGTGAGGGTGAGGTTGTTGAGGGCAAAGAGGTGCTCGTCGGCGAAGCAGCGGTCATAGCCTGCCTGCATGTTGGCAACGGTGGACCATGAGAACTTTCCAGATTCTATCACTTCCTTGGCGGCATCGAGTGCCTTGTCGTTCTCGCCCATCCAAAGATAGACTCGTGCTTCGAGTGCCTTGACTGCGTAGTAGTTGAGGTGCATTTGGCGGTTGAGTAGGTAGCCGTTGTCAATCGTCTCGGTGATTTCACGACCTGTGACAATGGGGTCTGCTGCTTTCAGCAGAGTTTCAGCATCCAACAGGTCTTTGATAACTTTCTCTGCCACTTCGTGGACCGTGAGCTGGGGGAAGACACGATAGGAGAGTGCCGTGCTGTAGGGGATGGCTGGCTGGTCGGGATTAACGGCATAGCTGACACCAAAACAGCGGAGCAGGTCGAAGTGGAGGAAGGCGCGCAATGCGAGTGCCTCGCCTTTGATAACGGCATGATTATCTGTGGAGAAGAGTTCCTGATGGTCGTCAATGTGGCTCAGGAGGTTGTTCGCGTTAGAGATGCCGCTGTAATTGTTTGCCCAAAGGTTGCGGATGTAGCTGGTCGGCATGGCTGCGTCGTAGTTGTAGGCGGCAACGTCGTCATACTGTGAGGAATAGTAGAAGTCCCATTCCTGGCCCAGCACACCGATAAAGCCGAAAGTGGCTTCTTTGGTGTAGCTGTTGGTGGAAACCATGGAAGAGTAGATACCTGCAAGTGCTTCCTTATAGCCGCTCTCTGTCTCGAAGAGTTCGGTGTCTTCCACTTGTGAGCGAGGCTGGACATCGAGCCAGTCGTTGCAGCTTCCGAGCAGGAGTCCTACGCTCAATAATAAGATATATGTTTTGTTCATGTTGAATCGCTAATGTTAAATGTGAATGGTTAGAACGTTGCTGTCAGTGAGAATGAGAATGTGTGTGCGTATGGGTAATTGAGTCCTCGCTCTGCCTTGACGGTGGAGAGGTGGAAGACATCATTCATGTAGAAGGTGAGGCGCAGACGCTCGAGCTTGATGCGTTGCAGCCATGAGCAATACTTGAAGTCATAGTAGGCTGAGAGGCTGGTGAGGTCGAGCATATTGTTGCGCTGAATGAATCGGGTCGATGCGTAGGTTGTGGTGGGCGTGCTGGAGATGTGCTTGTAGAGTGCCAAATCACCTGGTGCGTTCCATGTGTCGCTGAATACACGGCGGTCAACGTTGTTGGCGATGTTGACGTTCTCCACACGGTCCACAAGCGTCTGATTGTAGTAGTCGCCACCGAGCTGATAGTTGAAGAGGAGGCTCAGACCGATGCCTTTGTACTCACCATTGAAACCGAAGGTGCCATGTACTTTGGGGTTAGAGTCGCCTGCAATGATATAGTCATCAGTGGTGTAGTCATAGGTGGTCGTGCCGTCTTTCTTGAGGAACATCTCGCGACCTGTGGCAGGGTCGATGCCCAGCGAGCGAACTGCCCAAATAGCGGTCATGGATTGTCCCTCTTCGTAGCGAAGGATAGGCGAGGTCGTCTTCTCGGCATCTTGTTCGCGGTTGAAGGAACTGAGCGCGTCGCTAATCTTGGTGACTTTATTCTTGTTGTGGGCGATGCTACCTGTGAGGCTCATGAAGGACTGCCCTTTTTGGAAGAAACGCCAGTTGAAAGTAGCTTCGATGCCTCGGTTCTGTACATTGCCAAGGTTCTCCATGTAGGAGGTGAAACCCGTGGATGCAGGAATGGACATGGCGATAAGAGCATCGCGTGTGCGGCTGTCGTAGTAGTCGAAGCGCAGGTTGAGGCGACGCCAAAGGGAGAGGTCGAGACCGACGGTGAAGTCGCCTGTCTGCTGCCATTTGAGGTTGGGGTTAGGCATGCCCATGAGGTAAGCACCTGAGATATTGTCGTAGATGATGTTGTCGTAGAACTTGTAGGTAGCTTTCGACTGGTAGGGAGAGAAGTTTTGGTTACCAGTTAAGCCATAGGTGACACGGAGTTTGCAGAGCGTCAGCCAGTCAGCCCATTCCATGAAGGACTCTTTGTGGAGGTTCCAGCCTGTACCAGCACTCCAGAATGTGCCCCAGCGGTTGTCGCTGCCGAAGACGGAAGAGCCGTTAAAACGGAGGCTGAGGTCGAGCAGGTAGCGTTCGTCGTAAGAGTAATTGGCTGCGCCCGTGATACCTAACGAACGGGTCGTGCTTTCAGAACCAGATGGTTTGCCACCTTCAGCGTATTGCTTGGCGAAGGTGATGTAGTCAACATGGTTGTTGAGGAAGCCCCAAGCAGTCATGCCCTCAGAGATGGCGTTGCCCGACTGGAGGGAGTAGGCGGCATTGGTGAGCAGGAGGTGCTTGCCCCAAGTGTGGGAGTAATGTCCTGTGATATCGACCGAGAGATTGCTGTTCTCTCCGTTGTTGATGTAGTAGCTGCCGCGCTGGAAGTAGCGGTCGCCCGTCCAGTCGTAGAAGCGTGTGTGGTCGCCCGGATAGAAGTCCTCGCGCTTGTTGTTCTGGTGGGTGTAGCCCAAGCGCGCCGTAAAGCGGAGGTCCTCGGTGGGACGGTATTCTATGTAGAAGTTCTCCACCACTTCGCTGTACTTGGAGAAGTTCTTAGTGCCAATAGAGGCATTGTAGAGAGGGTTGTAGTAGGTGGTGGTGCTACCATTGACACCTGGTGGGGTGTAAGTGCCCAACACCTTGAGAAGGTTCCCGTTGCTGTCGTAGGGAGAGAAATAGGGGTTTACGGTAACATAGTCGGAGAAAGACCCATAAGGGCTGTCATCGGCTTGGTTGCCAGTGACGGAGAGGGAGTTGCGGAACATCCACTGCTTGTAGCGGTAAGAGAGGTTGATGTTGCCAGATGTGGTGCGTCGCCCCGACTTCTTCATCACACCTGCCACATTGTTAGACATGATGCTGGCAGAATAGCGCATTTCCTGCGTGCCGCCTTCAAGATAGGCGGTGTGCTTCTGTCCCACGCCTGTGCGCAAGGGCTGAGAGAGCCAATAGGTATTTACACCACGCGCAATGTTGGCAGCAATGGCGTTATACTGCTCGTCGAGCAGGGCTTGGTGGTAAGGAGAGCTGGAGGTGTAGCGTCCAGCGTTCTTCTCTACTTGCAGTTTCTCCTCGGCGTTACAGATGTTATAGGAAGTGAGGTCTGGAGCTTCAAGGTTGAGGTCGCCCGTGTAGGTGATGCGCAAGCGTCCAGCCTCGGGCAGAATCGTTTCGACAACGATGACACCATTGCTGGCTTTAGAGCCGTAGATGGCTTTTGCCGCTCCGTCCTTCAGAATGGTGACAGACTTGATGCGGTTCATGTCGAGGTCGAAGATTTGTTCCTGAGTCGCTTCAAAACCANCGAGAATGNAGAGAGGGGNGTTGGGGTTGCCGCTGTACTCGCCCTGCAAGCCACCGAAAGAGGCTTGACCGCGGATGGTGATGTNAGACATGTGGTTCGGGTCGGAACCATTGATGCNGTTCATGTNCACAACGAANGAAGGGTCGAGCGACTGGATGACTTTCAGCACGTTGCTGTTGCCCACCGTCTTGAGTTCCTCCTGTGTATAGGAAGAGGTAGAACCTGTGAACGTGGAGGATTTGTAGTCGAAGAGCCCCGTCACCACCACGTCGTTGAGCATGCCGTCTTCTTGCAGCACGATGACTTGGTTGACATAGTTTCGTTTGCCGTCATAACTCTTGGTTTGTGGCTTCATGCCGACGAAGGAATAATCGACAGTAGCTTTCTTGCCACGGGGAAGAGAGAGGGTGAATTTACCATCGGCATCCGCCACGGCTCCTGCTTTGGTCTCGCGTATATAGACGTTGGCACCAGGCAGGGTTTCCCCTTGGGCATCTTTGATGACGCCTTGCAGCAGCACGACGTTGGTTTGTTGCCCACCTTGAGTTTTCGCCACCTGCATGGTCTGCGTAGGCACAGAGGTGGGCTTGTTGTCTTGGGCGTACAGGGGAGCACTCGCTAAGAGGCAGAACGCCCATGTCGCCACGGTTTTGTTTGTGTGTTTTTGTGTGTTGTTATACATATGATAGAATTTGTTCTTGCGGCAAACAGAAGGACTCCCGCCACAAGAATGTGGCGAGAGCCTATCAGATAGATGTGTCTTACTTCACAGACCACTCGAATACGCCGGCACTGTAGTCGCCTTGTACGATTTCCAGCTTCATCGCCGATGTCTTCACGGGGTCGAAGTTTACGATGTTAGCAGCGCCCTTCACGGTCTCGTAGGCAGTGGGGTTCTTCACCTCTGCCCAGTCGCCGTTGGCAGTCTTGTAGTAGAGCTTCCAGCTGTCGGGCACACGGCAACCGCCCCACGGACCGTCGTCAAACCAATAGACGGTGGAAGTGCTTATAGTTTCAGGCTGCTTGAAGTCGTAGGTGAGCCACTCGGTGGAGTTCTTGGCAGGCCACCAGTGGGTGTAAGGTACGGAACGGTCGTTGCCATCGGCAGGCACGAGGCGGTCGTTGACAGCCGAGAGGGCAGGCAGGTTGCGCTTTGAGCCAGTCACCTTGCTCTCCGATGCGATGGAGGCAGGCTGTGTGGGCGTGGTGGCGTTCAGGTCTTGTGGAATCCACACGGTCATCTTGCCGGGACCACGGTGTGCCCATGCGTAGTAAGGAATGAGGACAAGACGTTCATCCTTGGTCTGCAACTTGCCTTGCTTGTCGAAGTTGAGCGTCTGCGCATCGGTGGTGAGCGTCTGAACGGTGGTGTTCATGATGTCCTTGGTACCCATCTGGAACTGAGGCTCCTGATTGATGAGCACAGAGAGGACGTCGCACTGGTTGTCGGGGTGCTCGGCACAATAGACGAGGGGACCGCGCTCGATGGCGATGCGTCCCTTGTCGGCAGCCACTTGTCCGTGGGCACGCACGATGCGAGGCTCCATGTCGAAGTGAATCTCCACCTTGTCGCCCTTCTTCCATGTGCGGTCGATGACGAAGTAGCCCTGTTTCAGTTCGCTCTGGACGGGCTGACCGTTCACCTTGACGGTGTGGCCAAGACGCTTGCCGTCAGCGTATGTATAGAGGTTGCTGGGCACCACTTCGCCCTTCACCCATCCGGGAATACGGATGTTGAGCGCGTACTTGCCAGCTCCGTTGTCAATCTTGAGGGTCACGTCGCCATCCCAAGGGTAGTTGGTCTGCTGGCTCAGCGTGACGTTCTTCTTGCCCACCTTCACGTTGACGGTGTTGGAGTTGAAGAGGTTGATGTAGAGTCCGTTGTCCTTGACCGCATAGATGTATTGTGGCAGTGATGGGATGAAACGGGCAACGTTGGAAGGGCAGCACGCGCACCCGAACCAGGACTGACGCTGATGCTGACCCATGCTCTGGAGGGGGTTGGGGTAGAAGAAGTTGCCGCCGTCGATGCTGATGCCTGAGATGACACCGTTGTAGAGTGAACGCTCCAAGGCATCATAGTACTTGGAATCGCCGTGGAGCAGGAAGAGACGGTAGTTGAGATAGACCTGTGCAATGGCAGCGCAAGTCTCGCAGTAGGCACTCATGTTGGGCAGCTCGTAGTTTGCGCCGAAGGCCTCGCCGCTGGCTGTGGCACCCACGCCACCAGTGATGTAGAACTTCTTGCTGACGATGTTGTCCCAGATGCGGTCGATGGCGTTGATGTAGCTCTTGTCGCCTGTGAGGGCTGCTACGTCTGCCATGCCTGCGTACATGTAGCCAGCACGAACGGCATGACCCACGGCCTCGTCCTGTTCCAGCACAGGCTTATGACTCTGGCTGTATTCGCCGAGGGAGTGGTAGTAGCCGTCGTTGTCGTAGAATCCGTGGCGGGTTTCCTTCCACGAGGCATCGCGCTTGCCGCGCTTGTCGAGGAAGAACTTAGCCATGTCGAGATACTTCTTGTCGCCCGTGGCGATGTAGAGCTTGGCTANTCNCANCTCGGCTAATCTGATGACCCGGCACGACGCTTGCCTGACNGGGCTTGTCNCCNACTTCGCGTGCCNCGCAGTNGGCANACTTGATGGCGATGTTGAGGAAGTTGCGCTTGCCTGTGGCATAGTAGTGCGCAACGGCTGCCTCGCAAAGGTGTCCGAGGTTGTAGAACTCATGGCTGAGGTCCTCCACGCGTTCCCAACGCTTCGAGCCAGCCCATTCGTGAGGGTGTTCGGGGTTTTGGGTGCGAGAGGTATAGAGATAGCCGTCGGGTTCCTGGCCAGAAGCGATGACGGCAATGACGCTATCAACGTACTTGTCGAGGCGACCACCCTTGAACTTGGCGTTGGGGTAGGTCTGCAACAGATAGCTGGCTCCCTCGATGGTCTTGTAGGGGTCAGTGTCGTCGAATGAATAAGTTCCTTTCTTGATTTCAAAGACTTTTGATGGGTCTTTGATGTGCTGGGCCGCATTGCTGAAGTTCGTGTAGCGTCCAGTTTCTTCGCTCTTGGAGAAAGCAAGCGGGATGGTGACATCCTGACTCGTCTGGAGACGTTGTCCCCAGAAGGTGTTCTGTGCCACTTTCACCTTCGTGAAGGACACTTGTGTGATGGGGTAGCCTCCATTCTTGTCTTGGGCTACCGCTCCGATGGTTGTCGCTGCAACCATGGTCATTGCAATAAGTTTTTTCATCAATATAGGTATAAGTTGTTAGTGATTCGTTTGCAAAGATAGGTTTTTCTTTTCGTTTGTCCCTAAAAATGAGGCATAAAAATGGTTCAGCCCCATTGATTCACGCCATTTAGGCCCGTGTTCGGGACATGACNAGGCAAAACCGAGCAGGATGTCGTTCCTTGTCTTGCTNCGAANGGGAATGTTGGATGAATAGACGCCGTTTTNGGCTTCACTCTTNGCCCCTCGTTTGTCACCCTCTGAAATGCCCTTAAAACCGATNTCCCCGACTCCGACCAATCGGAGTCGGGGACATCGGTCGGTCGGAGTCGGGGACTCCGATTTTGGGGCTGTGAAANTGTGCCATGCACAGGAGCGTTTTGTGGCGTGTTTTGTGCCTTTCTGTCCGAGGGAAAATGTGGTGTTCTTGTCCTGAACGGAGGCGTTTTTGCATGAAGTGGGCGGTCGGCGGCTCTTTGTTGGTGGATTTTTGTATTCTCTCTTCTTCTGATTTGGTCAGAAAGGAAAGAAAACGTAACTTTGCAGTCGCAAAGTGACAGCGAGATGGCTGTTTGACCGTCAAATCGTTGTTGAAGCAAGTTTTCAGGAGTAAAAAAGAAACAACATAAACGATAAAAGCTTATGGCAGAAAAATTGGAAATGAAGGAACTCGCCGAAGTGGTGGTTCGCTTCTCGGGTGATTCTGGCGACGGTATGCAGTTGGCTGGAAACATCTTCTCCACAGTGTCGGCCACTGTGGGCAACAGTATCAGTACGTTTCCAGACTATCCAGCCGACATCCGCGCTCCGCAAGGTTCGCTGACGGGTGTGTCAGGATTTCAGGTGCATATCGGTGCTGATATGGTCTATACGCCTGGCGACAAGTGCGATGTGCTTGTGGCGATGAATGCCGCTGCCCTCAAAACACAATATAAGTATGCCAAGCCAGGTGCTGCCATCATCATTGACACGGACTCGTTCGGTCCTGCCGACCTGAAGAAGGCTGCCTTTGCCACGGAGGATTATCTCGGCGAGATGGGCATCGACCCCGACCGAGTGATTGCCTGCCCTATCACACAGATGGTGAAGGATTGCTTGGCTGACNGCGGAATGGACGTGAAGGCGATGCTGAAATGCCGCAACATGTTCGCGCTCGGACTGGTGTGCTGGCTCTTCGACCGCGACCTGAACATTGCGTTCAACTTTTTGAAAGAGAAGTTTGCCAAGAAAGCAGGGGTGGCAGAAGCCAATATCAAGGTGATTCAGGCTGGTTACGACTATGGGCACAATACACACAGCTCGGTGGCTAACGTCTATCGCATCGAGACGAAGAACAAGGTGCCCGGGCGCTATATGGACATCACGGGCAACAAGGCTACGGCCTACGGCTTCATCGCTGCTGCTGAGAAGGCGGGCTTGAAGCTTTACCTTGGCTCTTATCCCATCACGCCTGCAACNGACGTNCTGCATGNGCTTTNTAAGCACAAGTCGCTGGGTGTNACCACCGTGCAGTGTGAGGACGNAATTGCTGGCTGTGCCTCGGCTGTGGGCGCTTCGTTTGCTGGCNCATTGGGCGTGACCTCCACGTCGGGTCCTGGCATTTGCTTGAAGAGCGAGGCGATGAACTTGGCTGTCATCATGGAGCTGCCACTCGTCGTGCTCGACGTGCAGCGTGGTGGTCCTGCAACGGGTCTGCCAACGAAGTCGGAACAGACGGACCTCTTGCAGGCACTCTTCGGTCGCAACGGTGAAAGCCCCATGCCTGTCATTGCGGCTACTTCGCCCACCGACTGCTTCGAGGCTGCCTACGCTGCGTCGAAGATGGCGCTGGAGCACATGACCCCTGTCATCCTCATGACAGACGCTTATGTGGCGAATGGTTCGGCTGCTTTCAAGCTTCCTGACCTCGCGGAGTATCCTGCCATCAACCCACCATACGTGCCTGAGGAGCTGAAGGGGCAGTGGACACCATACCTCCGCAACCCTGAGACGGGTGTGCGCTACTGGGCAGTGCCTGGACGCGAGGGCTTCCAGCACATTCTCGGCGGACTTGAGAAGGACAACAAGACGGGTGCTATCTCTACCGACCCTGAGAACCACAACCTGATGACCCACCTGCGTCAGGAGAAGATTGACAAGATTCAGGTGCCAGACCTTGAGGTGCTGGGTGACAAGGACGATGCCGACCTGCTCATCGTGGGCTTCGGCGGAACTTACGGACATCTGCATGCTGCGATGGACGAACTCCGCACGGCTGGAAAGAAGGTGGCGCTCGCTCAGTTTAAGTACATCAACCCGCTGCCTAAGAACACGGCTGCCGTCCTTGGCAAGTACAAGAAGGTGGTCGTGGCTGAACAGAACATGGGTCAACTGGCTGGCTGGCTCCGCATGAAGGTAGATAACTTCGTGCCCGAACAGTTCAACCAGGTGAAGGGACAGCCCTTCGTGGTCAGCGAACTCGTCGAGGCATTTAACGCAATCATTAACAAGTAAAAAGAAAGGACTTCACTATGGCATATACAGCTCAAGACTTTAAGAAGGGACAGCCAAGATGGTGTCCTGGATGTGGCGACCACTTTTTCCTGTCATCGCTCCACAAGGCGATGGCTGAGATTGGTGTGGAATCGTGGAACACTGCCGTGATTTCGGGTATTGGTTGTTCTTCACGTCTGCCGCACTACATGGCTACGTACGGCATGAACACCATCCACGGACGTGCTGCCGCTATCGCGACAGGGTGCAAGGTGGCTAACCCCAAACTGGCCGTGTGGCAGGTGAGCGGCGACGGTGACGGACTCGCCATCGGTGGCAATCACTTTATCCATGCTAACCGCCGCAACATCAACCTGAACATGATTCTGCTTAATAACCGCATCTACGGTCTGACCAAGGGACAGTATTCTCCCACTTCTCCCCGTGGCTTCGTGTCGAAGTCCAGCCCTTATGGCACGGTGGAAGACCCATTCCGTCCGGCGGAACTCTGTTTCGGTGCGCGCGGTCACTTCTTCGCACGTTCTGTTGCCACCGACGCTCCCGGCACGGTGGAGATTCTGAAAGCGGCTTACAACCACAAGGGGGCTGCCGTGTGTGAGATTCTGCAGAACTGCGTCATCTTCAACAACGGCACGCACGATGCTGTCTATTCCAAGGAGGGACGCGCCAAGAACGCTATCTATGTAGAGCACGGCAAGCCGCTCATCTTCGGTGAGAACAACGAGTTCGGTCTCGTGCAGGAGGGCTTCGGCTTGAAGGTGGTGAAGATTGGTGAGAACGGCATCACGGAGAAGGACATCCTTGTGCATGACGCACACTGCGAGGACAACACCCTCCAGCTCAAGCTTGCGCTGATGGGCAACGGTGACGGCTTCCCCGTGGCACTCGGTGTTATCCGCGACGTGGATGCGCCCACCTACGACGACTGTGTAACGGCTCAGATTGAGGAGGTGAAGGCACAGAAGAAGTACCACACCTTCGCTGAACTTTTGGAGACCAACGACATCTGGGAAGTGAAGGAATAAGAAAGGAAATAAAAAAGCGTAAGGTCGAGTATCGTTGACCTTACGCTAAGTTCAAGTTTAAGATGCGCTCTTTAGCCTCGTCCAGCAGGTTGAAGAGCGCATTTTGTGTCTCCGCCTGTAAAATCTTGATGCGGGTTTGTCGGAAGTCGGGAATGCCCTTGAACAAAGGGCTGTTGGCCAGGTGTCTCCGCACATGGATGATGCCGCCGAGTTCGGTGCGCTTGCGTTCTTTCAGGGCGTTGTCCTCACGCAGCGAATACGCCACGCTGGTGCGCACCTGCCGTTTCAGCACCTCCATCTTCCAATCCAAGGTCATGGAGTCGTCATGCTGCCCCGTGTCCAAATAGGTCCTCACGTCCTTGAAGAGCCACGGCTGACCGAACGTGGCGCGCCCAATCATCACCGCATCCACTCCGTAGCGTGCAAATGCCTGTTCTGCCTGCTCTGCGGTGCAGATGTCGCCATTGCCGATGATGGGGATGTGCATGCGTGGATTTCGCTTCACTTCTCCGATGAGCGTCCAGTCAGCCTCTCCCTGATACATTTGGCTGCGGGTGCGTCCGTGGATGGTGAGTGCCTCGATGCCGCAGTCTTGCAAGCGTTCTGCCAGTTCCACGATGAAAGCTCTCCCCGACTCGTTCTGCCCGTCAGGACTGAATGGGTTGGCATATAGTGTCGGCACATCCCAGCCGAGGCGGGTCTTCACAGTCACGGGAATCGAGACCGCTTTCACCACCTCGCGAGTGATGTCGAGCATCAGCTGTGGGGTGCGCAGCATCCCGGCCCCAGCCCCTTTGCCTGCCACCTTCTTCACGGGGCAACCGAAGTTGATGTCGAGGATGTCGGGCTTTGCCTCGCTCTCCACGATGCGGGCTGCCTCCACCATGCTCTCCACATCACGTCCGTAGATTTGGATTGCCACGGGGCGTTCGCAGTCATCCACCCGAATCTTCTCCAACGAGCGGTTCACATTGCGAATCAAGGCATCAGCACTGACAAACTCAGAGTACACCATGCTGGCGCCGAACTCTTTGCAGAGCAGACGAAAAGCCTGATCTGTCACGTCCTCCATTGGCGCCAACAGAACAGGCTTTTCTCCTAAATTGATGTTGCGTATTCTCATGCTTCCGAGAAGTCGCTCTTGCCAACACCACAGAGTGGGCACTCGAAATCTTCTGGGAGGTCTTCAAATGCTGTACCAGGAGCAATTCCGCCCTCTGGGTAACCTACTTCTGGGTCATACTCCCAGCCGCAAGTGTCGCAAACGTATTTCTTCATCTTATTTGAAGTATCTGTTGTACAATCCTTGGAAACCAGCGCCGTGGCGAGCCTCGTCNTTTGCCATCTCGTGAACAGTGTCGTGGATAGCGTCGAGGTTCAGCTTCTTAGCCATCTTCGCAATCTCCAGCTTAGCGGCACAAGCACCCTCCTCAGCCTCCATGCGAGCCTTCAGGTTTGTCTTCGTGTCCCACACCATTTCACCGAGCAGTTCAGCGAAGCGCGAAGCATGGTCGGCCTCCTCGTAAGCATAGCGACGGAAAGCCTCAGCCACTTCGGGATAGCCCTCACGGTCGGCCTGACGAGACATAGCCAGATACATACCCACTTCCGTGCATTCACCTGCAAAGTGGTCTTTCAGACCCTGCAACACGAAAGCACCTTCTTCGCCTTCGGGGATGGCTTTCGCTACACCCAGTTCATGTTCAGCCACAAACTTCAGTCCATCAGTCTCTTCCTTCAGCTTGAACTTTGAGCCAGGAACCTGACACTGTGGACACTTCTCTGGAGGGTTGTCACCCTCATGCACATACCCACATACGGGGCATACCCACTTTTTTGCCATAAATGTTAGAGTTTTNGGGTTCNAAATNCTTATATTTNACGTTTGCNAAGGTAGAGAAAAGCCGTGAACCTCCAAAACATTTTCTGCATTTTTTTGTTTTTTTATGAAAAACCTTGCCTGCCCCATGCTTCATCGGTTGGGGTACACCACTTCGTTGCTCGGGTCGCCCAATCCGCCGTAGTAATTGGCGCAGCGCACCGAGTAGCAAGAGCCTTCGGTCGTGCCACGGGGCACGTTATAATAAGGTTCGGTGGTGAACGCCACCACGTCGCGGTTTTTGCACACGGCATAAAGGCAAGCTTCTGGAACGTCCTCCCAATAAATGTTGCCTCGGTTCCTAATCTGCACCTCGGGAGGGTTCACCTGCGCAGCTCGTTCATCAGGCCTCCAACCGGGAAACACGTCGTCAATCCCGTAGCCTTCAGCCTCCTCCATCGAGAGGGTGGTGGGATAGCCCATTGTTCGCGCAGCCCCTTCCTTGTCCTTGAACTGCAAGCGGCGTGCCTCCGTCGGCACCAGCTGGAAGTTCTCGTCCATGCTCTCATATTCCGCAAACAGCGTTGGCAGCGTGCCGTGCATCTCCGTCCATCCCATTGAATCGGGTTTCAGCTCCATCAGCGTGCTCAGGAACACCGCCCGTGGATTCCCCTTCCAAGGCCGCCCCAGCCAATAGCGTCCGTCCTGCTCCTCAGCCCCGTAGATGCGGCATCCGTTGAACACATAGCCATATCTGCGTCCCGTCTCCGTAGCAGGCGCACAAATCACGTCGCGCTTGCCATCCTTCCCCCTGGTGCGCAGTTCCAGCTCGCAGCGGTTGAAGTAGATGGTGCCGCCCCCGCAGATGAAATCCACCGTGCCCTTCACCACACAGTCCTCCAGATAGGTCGTCCCCCCGTCGTTCGTGTAGTACGTGTCCTGCGTGCTCATCAGCGAGAGCCGTTTGAAGATGTTTCCCTTGCAGTTCTTCTCGTTCAGCGCCACCGCGCGGTTGGCAAACGCATTCAGGTCGTTGCGGTAGTTCGACCATAGCTCCAGGTCCTGGATGTACGTGCTGTCCGCTCCTTTCAGAAACAGCGTTGACGTGCAGCTGATACCCTCGTGCATCGGCATCGACTCAATCTGCGTGTGCTTCATTCCCTCGCCGCAGATGCTCGTGTTCGGTGCAGTCAGCACCGTCATCGGACTCGGAATCTCCAGTTCCTTTCCGTTTTCCGTAATCTTGATGGGATTGCCCTCGCCCTTGATGCGGTACATGCTCGACTTGATGAAGATTCTGAACCGCTTCGTCTTGTCTGGTCGGTTGTTAGCCGCATGGATGGCTGCCACGAAGTTGCCGTTGGTCGGCACCACAAAGTCATACTTATATCTGATGCGCCCCAACGAGTCGGGCGCCTGTGCCGCCACGCCCATGGTCAGCATGGCTGCCAGCACCGTCACCGCTGTCCGCACCGTCTTGAAACCGTAAAATCTCATGCCAATTCTTATAAACACTGCAAAAGTAAGAAGAAAAAACGAGACGGATGCGTTTGAGCCTGAAAGAATGTCAGAACGGGGAAAGAATCTCTCCGTTCTGTATGCAAACGTCTCTTTTGTACTCTGTCAGGGAGGTTGGATAGATGCCGTCAGACACTCCTGTCCGCAGCATGGTTCCACAGCCTCAAAANCGGNNTNCCCGACTCCGACCNNCCGNTGNCCCCGNCTCCGNTGAGNCGATGNCGGGGACTCCGATTTTGGGGCCGTGGAACAAGTGGTGAGAAGTGGGAGGCAGTCGAAGGGCGGAAAATGAGTTTTTGTGGCGGAAGGAAGTTGCGCTGCGAACGAAACAACGTGGGTTCGACGAGTTAAATTCGTCGAACCCACGTTGTATATGGTGCTTGTGGAAAAAGCGTGTCGAACGGGAAGCAAGACCAGGTGCATCTGGCAGTATTGTACTGCCGATACGGTCTATTTCTGTTTCCAGTAGTCCTCCAGCCGCTGAGCCTCTTCTTCCGTAATCGGAGCCACAGCTCCGTGTTTCTGTTCCGCGAAGTTGGTGCGTTTCATCACGCCCTCGTCAAAGTGTCCCAGATGGCGGAAGGTCTTGAAGTCGGTTGTCTCCATGAAGCCGAAGTTGTGGGGATTGATGCTGAAAATATCGTACATCAGAATCCAGCGGTTCTGACCGATGAGCTTGTACATGGTGGGAGCTTCGCACGAACCTTTCTCAGCGTCGATTTGTTGGGGCTGGTATTGGTAGCCACGGTTGATGTGGTTGCTGATGGCCATCTTGACACCAGCTGGACCTTCCTGTGCGCAGTAGGTCATGCAATAGCGACCGTCGGGCATGGGTATGATGTCGGCATCGAGCACCTGACAACTCTCGTCGGGATATTCAAAGAGCGGTTGAGGCTCAGTGACCAGCCGCATGAAGTCGTCGTCGGCATAGGCATAATAGAGGCGGGTCTTGCCTTTGCCTGTAGCGCGGATGGTGAAATAGACCATAAGCTTGCCCTCTTCAGGGTCGTAGATGGTTTCTGGTGCCCAAGCACATCCTAACTCGCCAAAGCGTTGGGGAAAAGCTTCGTCAAGACGGAATACATGGTGTGTCCAGTGGATAAGGTCGTTCGACTTCATCAGCACCAGACCGCGGTTGTTGCCCCAGCCGTACTTGGCACCGTCGCGTTCCCATTCGGTGTCGCGCAGCCCTTCGCGCTTGGCAAAGATGTGCAGGTCGGTCATGACCATGTAGAACGCTCCGTCTGGTCCTCTATAGATGTGTGGGTCGCGTATGCCACGTTGCTGGGCAATGGTGTCGCCACTGATGACGGGGCGGTCGTTGTTCAGAGCTGTCCATTCGTACCCGTCGTGGCTGAGTGCCATGTGCAGACCGTGGTCAGCGTCTTTGTGGTAAACCATCAGGTAGGCACCCATTCGGGACATCTCGCCCACACCCTGGGTCGTGGGAGGGATGGGACGTATGCGCCCCTCGCTGTCGTAGTGCATAGGCTCGGCAATGACAGAGCGGCTGTAGCTGGTGCCGTCGGACAGACCTCCGTTGTGGGAGAAGAAGAGCCACTGGTCGCGGAACTGCACGATGGCAGGGTGTGTGGTGTTAGAGTTGCCAGCAATTTCGCTGATGATGCCCATCGGGCGGTAAGGACCGCCAATCTCGTCGGCCACGGCGTAGGCAATCTTCTCAGGCCAGCCAGTGGCGTATGTCAGGTAGTACTTTCCGTTATACTTATGCACCCATGGTGCTTCGGTGAAGTCGGGCACATGGATGCGGTGTATGGGACCGTCGATTTCCACCATGTTGTCTTTCAGTCGGGCGTAATAGCACTCGCGGTTTCCCCATATAATATAAGGTGTGCCATCGTCGTCGGTGAAGATGGCTGGGTCAATGCAAGCCCAGCTGTGGCGAGAGTCGAAACAATCTTCGTTGGTGAGCAGCGGTTTGCCCAGCGCGTCCTTGTAGGGACCCATAATCTTGTCGCTCACAGCCACACCAATGCCACACCAGTTGGTTGAGACGTACCAGTAGTACTTCCCGTTCCTCTTTGCCACGTGTCCGGCATAGGCCTGCTTGCTCTTGGCCCAGGCGAAGTCGTTGATGTGCAGAGGCGAGGGGTGCTCCGTCCAGTGCTTCATGATCGGTNGTGNAGTAGAGAAGCCAGTNGCGCATGACGTATCCTGTNTGGTTGCCCGCNGCGTCGTNNCCAGCAANGNGNCAAAGNGTGTCGTTCTCCACCCATACGGCAGGGTCAGCGGTGTGCTTGTCGCGGATGATGGGGTTGCCGTCCGACACGAACGTGTGGGTCAGCACGTAGCCCCAGCGTTGCTGCACACGGTCCAGCTCCTCTTGGGTCACGGAAATCACCGAGCCGTGGCGAGGGAAGAAGTCCTTGCGGAACGACTGCGGTTTGCGAGTGAAATTCACCAAGTCCTTCGAGGTTTGGTACTCGTAGCGTCCGCTGCTGTACAAGTCGTACATCAGCACCCAGTCACCGCTGCCGTCGTGCAGGGGGAACACGCTACTGCCCTCTACGTGTGTCGGTGTGCCAGCATAGGCATCGAGGTATTTGAAGTCCTCTTTCCACGGACCTGTCAGCCGTTTTGAGGTGGCTTGCTGGATGCCGTTCTTTATCTCCTTGCCGTCCCCATCCTTCGTGTTCCCTTTGTAGAACAGGTGGTAGATGCCGTCCTTGTACACGATGTCGTTGTCGATGGAACCATACTTGGCATCGAAGAGCTGGCGCGGCTCGCTCTCGAACGCGGTGAAGTCCTTGTTGGCGTANGCGTAGTAGGTAATCAGGCTCTGGCGGTTGTCGCCCGTGCGTTGTAATGTGAAGCATATCATGTACTTGCGTGTCTTCTGGTCGTAGATGGTCTGCGGTGCCCACACCCAATAGGCGTCGCTGAAATTAGGCCAGTCCTTGCCCAAGTTGATTTTGGCGTGCGACCAGTTCACCAAGTCGTTGGACTTCATCAGTACGATGCCGGGGTTCTCTGTCCAGCCGTTCTTGGCAGTCATCATGTCGGTGGCTACGATATAGTAACAGCCGTCCTCGCCTCGCAGGATGTGTGGGTCACGTATGCCGCCGCTTTCGCTGATGGAATCGCTGCCCACCACGGGGCGGTTTCCGTTGAGTGCATACCAGTTGAGTGCATCCTCGCTCACAGCAAAACGCAGTTGTTCCTGCAAGTTTTTATCACCGCCGCCTTCAAAGTAGGCAAACAGATAGCCCACAAACGGCTGCTTCTTAATCGGGTTCTTTGCCCAGCTGGGGCATAACGCTCCCAGCAGTAGGATAGTTGTCAGAATGTTCTTCATAAATAGGTTGTTAGTTCTGCATTTGAATGATTCTTGTTCGGGTGTTGTTGCGCAGGCACCACTATATTTTGTCTTATGGTCTCAATGTGTAAGACTTTTTGCTGCTGTGCTATTCTCCCATCTTGGCATTCTTCTCGATGGTCCATCCTTCGTGCTTCGAGAGTTCGCAGTCGGCGCCCTTGAACATCTTAGCTGCCTGTTTGTCGCCTTTGAGCTGCCAGTTGAGCCATGCGAGTGCCACGGTGGAGTATTCGCCGCCGTGGGGCTGTCCGTAAGTGCCGCCATGACCTACGGGGAAGTTGGTGGCACAGGCTGGCACGTGGTTGATGCGGTGGAAGTCGTCCATGCCGTTGCCATAGGCGATGTCTGTTTCGCCACCTAACATATACATGACGGGGGAGTGAATCTCTTTCAGCTTTGACTTGGGAGGCATGGGCATGCCACCCACTGCGCTGCTGGCGTTCTGCTGGTTGAAGAGTCCGCTGTTGCAAATCATCAGGGTCTTGATGCGCTTGTCGGCACAGTTGAAGAGTGTCTGCAAGCCGCCACACGACATGCCTGCCACACAGATGTTTTTCACGTCTATCTTCTTGTAATAGGGGGAGTTCTTGTCGGCGTTTTGAGCGATGACCCAGTCCATGGCTTCTATCTGCTGCTGGGTGGTGGACATGGTTCCCTCGTATTGTCCGCCTTCCACGGGCATATAGCCAGTTGCCACAACGATATAGCCGTGTGATGCGATTTCGTTGAGGAACTTGTAGTGTTCGTAGGGCGAGTTACGGCANGCACCGTNACCCCACACGAGGACGGGAAGNNNGTGCTTCTTGTTGAAGGCGGACAAATCTTGTGGCACGAAGATGGTGTGGGCATCAAGCGTAGGTTCTTCCTTCATGATGGCTTTGTAGGGACCTGTGCCACCATCTTCCACCACACGCGAGGCAGTGTTGCTGTCTTGTGCGGTGAAGCTCATGCTGATGACACTCATTGCCACTAACGCCGTTGTGGCGATGGCTGAACACAGATAGTTTGTTGCTTTCATCGGGTTGTGTGGTTTTGTTAGAGATAGGTGAATAGGAGATGTTATTGATTGGGGATACTTTCGTGTTGACCAGCCCTTTGCGTCATACACCCCAGTCTTCACGGTCGAGGTTGCGGTAGCCGATGGCTTCGGCAATGTGGTGGCTCTGTACTTGGGTGACGCCTTCGAGGTCGGCGATGGTGCGTGAGACTTTGAGGATGCGGTCGTAGGCACGAGCGGATAGGTTGAGCTTCTTCATCGCTGTGCGCAGGAGGGTGAGGGCGTGGTCGTCGGGCTGCACATACTGCTGGAGCAGGGCGGTCGTCATCTGGGCATTGCAATGGATGCCCTTGTAGCGTTCGTTCTGTATCTGTTGGGCACGGAGCACCCGTTCGCGGATGGTTGCGGAGGATTCGCCTTTAGGGGCTTTGGCAATGTCTTCAAAGGGCACGCTCTCCACTTCCACCTGAATGTCTATTCGGTCTAAGAAAATATGGTCCACTGATTTTACCCACTTTTTACGCATCATGACGACTCCTATCGTGTCTAAGACCTACTGCCGAAGGTGCAATAGAACCAATATGCGATTTGAGGTTTATATTATTCACACTAAACTCGTTTTCTGAATTTCGCTGGAGCGGTAAATATATTTTGTACATCATTTGGAGGAAGAATAATCTTCTCCAAATGATGTACCCATAGTTTTTGCGTAGATAATCCCACGCATAGAGCCATAGCCCAAGGAGGCAAATTGTGTCATCAAACTTGTCGGCAGAACTACACAATTATCATCAATCATGGAAGCCACCGACTCTAACATAATATTGAAATATGATGACTTTGAGGATGAACTATCTAATACAAAATCATTGAATATATGAAAGGTAATACTTTTTCCATCTCCATCTTATCATCTACATTTATAAATAGGTAAGTATATAGTATACACCTATAAATACTGCTATCAAACTTACCATTGCAGTAATTACGTTTGTCACAATTTTCCACTTACGATTCAACCATAATTTACAACTGTTGTACATTATATATATGGCATATACATAAGAAAATCTTTTTTTCTCCAAATTACTATCCCCCCAATACAATTTTATTTTTTTCGATTTGGGCTTAAATTGAGCCTTCAAAAATTTACTATGTGTATAATTAAACAATGAATATGCGATGATTGCCAATAGCGTTACCAGTACCACATATTTCAAAAACAACCTATCATCTGTTGATATTTCCGAAATTTTTATTGTAGGAAAATAAAAGAATGTTGACAAAATACTTAATACAGCTGTTATAAATGCCAATACCCCTGTTGTTATCACTATGAGATTATGTTGAGATAGTATATGAGATAATATGGTGTCATGCGATTTCATCAAATAACATATTTCTTCTTTTTGGAGTTTTATAAAATCATCGGCCATATTTGTTGTTTTTTCATCTACAAGATTATTGTATTTAAAGACATTTACAAATGATTGTGCATACAAAATTACGCCTTGTGGGGCTATGGAATAATCCCTAAATCTATTTCTTTTTCTTTTCACTATAGGAGATAAAAATGCATCCAGTTGATGTCTAAAAACACGTGTCAAATCAATATTGCCTTCTCCTTCTTCTTTTTTTATTGGATATAGATTGGAGGCTGGTAAATAAGCATCATGTTCTTCATTATGATGATAATTTAAGTGAAAAAGATATTTTATATAATTCATCGACGTTTTGAATATCCGATGAATAGGTATATGTTGTGTATAATCGTCTTCGGTGTCAGGTTCTGCATAACTGTTTTTGTATTCTTTGTCTGTTTCATCCCGAATAAGAAGAATTCCATCCCGGGTTAAAAGTATATTAAAACAAAAGATAGGACGTTTTTCTTTCTCATCCTTCTCTATATCACATACACATTTCTTTGCTTCTTCCCATAACTCAACCATCTGTTTTCTTAAACTAGCAAGTTGTTTCATTGAAGCCGCATTAGTAAAATCACGATAATAACATGTATTTTTCTCTTTCAAATTCTTCAGTGTACGTAATAAATTCGCTTCATTATTTGTTAAAGTATGAGTCGGGGTGTATTTCAGATTCGAATCACACTCACATTGAGCTTGAGCATTTGCAACAATTGTCAATCGCCCCAATAAAAGCCCCGAGTTGGAAAAATAATTTTCCCATTCGCAATCATCATCATTTAGAGAATGTTCACACAAAAATTGCTTATTTTTCTCAACATTATTAATCACACCAGTAAAAATATAGCGGAAAGTGCGAGCATACTCATTACCAACCTTAGAATCATTAACAGTATGAAGAGAGGAAGCTATAATATAATGTTCAGAACGTAAATGATCGTAATTTTTTATTTCAAATACATATTTATCAACATCTCCTAAAACATTCTCAGAGTCATTTATCAGATTTAAAGATAATGCACCTCTAATTGTTGGCACCCATGCAAAACAATCATATTTAGAAACTAATTTCTTGAAATCTATCATAAATATATTTAGATATATTAGAATGGAAAGATAAGCGATTGGTCTGCTTCTATTTTTTTTGTTTTTGTATTATATACAATGCCATTTTNTTGTTTTGTTACATCATGGTAANTCTCTTTTTGTAATAGAATCGAAANCCTCAACAAAGATTTAATTAACTTGTTTANGGCAANTACANTACTAACACCAGCACAAATAATTGCAATAATNGANAAAATAATNTGCATTTTAACTTTAATTTACGATTACATAAAAACAGCACTAAAATTNTACTATTCAGTGNAAGTCTTCTAAAATNTGGGNACAAATATAAGTATTTTAATTTGTTAACAACAATATAATGGAATATAATTAGTATTTTTNTGNATTTTTAACAAAAATATGTACGGTATTGTAGGGGCATGCTTCCCCAAGACCATGATTCCACTTGACCGCTTCCACCATCAGCAGTTCTGTTTGGAGGCTCTGCAGGAGGTGCGCAGGGAATACCGTCGCGAACAAATGACACGGAACGCCAATGCAAGGGAGGAGCATCGCCCAAGGATGAAGAAGCTTACAGAGAATGACGGTTTCTGGATTGATGATGAAGGTATTGTCCAAAGCGTTTGGAAAATGATGAGACAAGGGCAAGAGCTGCTTGTACGCAGCAAGGGGCTTTTGATGATGTCTCCAGGCAAGTGTACTGATATGCAGAGAGCGTGCGGAGATATTGTTCCGGGAGTTCCCCGACATCAAGACCGTCTTCTCGCTTACTCACTTCCTGAGGATGATATTCTCACGGAGATACACTAAAGAGTAAGGTGCTGAAAGCTTGTACTCATGGTACACAAAGGTGGATGAATTTGGCAACAAGGCTTTCAACGACATGGCTGCTGCCATATACAACAGAGAGAACGAGATACTAAGCTACTTTGTCAATCGCTCAACCAATGCATCTGCTGAATCTCTCAATGCAAAAATCAAACAATTCAGAGCTATGCTACGTGGAATCGTTGACAAGAAATTCTTCCTCTTTAGGCTAACAAAAATCTATGCTTAGTCCAAACGCTTTTACGAGTGCCCCCTTTAGTCGGGAATTATATTGGATTGCTGAAAGAAAAATAATCGTTGCTTTTCCATAACAAAAAACGATTGATAGCATAGAAAATGTTATGTTTCATGAATGTATAAAAGCATTAGGAGGTAGTTTCCATTTCAAATACTTGCAAAACCAATAAAATATAGGTAATTTTGCAAAAATAACCGAGTAAAATGGTGGTGAATGAAAGAGAAAATAAAAAATATAATTAGCCAGCATATAGATGAAGCAGATAATGGAACACTGTTTTTCAACAATAGTTTTCCAGAATATGATGACGAATATATTGGTCAGATACTGTCTGATTTAGTGTCAGATGGAGTTCTTATCCGTTTGTGTCGCGGCGTATATCTGAAGCCAGAGCATACAAATTCTGGAATAGTTTATCCGTCTGCTTCCGAAATAGCAGAGGCTATTGGCAAACGTGATCATGCCCAAATATTNCCNACNGGNGATGNNGCATTGAATCTTTTAGGANTTTCNACTAANATNCCAATGAATCCGATATATCTTACNTCTGGTTCTGCNCGAGTTGTCAAATTGGGTGAGCAGATTATCACNTTCAAAAGAGCCGTTCCCAAAAACTTTGCCATACATGGGCAGAAAAGGAAGCTGATAGTTCTGGCGATGAAGTATATTGGAGAACATAACATGACCGAAAAGGACTACATGGATTTTCGTAATCTGATTCTTCAATATCCTGAAAAAGAAACGCTGGAGAAAGATCTTCCTGTAATGCCGACATGGATACGCCGGCAATACCTAANNATATTAAAAGAAATATAATGATAATAGTATTATGTGGAATAAACTCAATCTTATGTTCAAAGGCAGTATGTNACTCAGTAAGGTATGGGATNTTATCAATAGGTTCAATGAAANCAAATANANATAGGAGGAACTATCCGTCATGGACATGTCCCTTTTTAAAATTTATCGAAAATGTTCANCGATAAGCTAATATTTTATCATTCCGCAAACCNAATAGTGACCTAAAGACTATTTTGCATTGCAGAATGCATAGACCGATGTCATCTTGTGGATTCATAGGGTTGAACTTTCATCTTACAATGATGTTTGACCTATATGAGAAGGATAGTAAAAACTTACGCATTATGCGTTACATAATATTCACTTTTTAATGTCATACATTATGAACAACAATTGTTGGATGTATGCAGGTTTTACTATCCTGCCTACTCTCTCTCTTTGCGTCTAAGGATGATGCAATGGAGATTCACGGTGCGGCACAATGGCTCGTAAAAGCTTACGAGGATTACCGCAACCGAGTTATTAACCACAAGATTGGCTACAAAGCTTTCATGGAGGAATACCATGCAAGACTGACCATGCCCATCTTCCTTGAAGAGTCAAGTTCCTACGGCGATCTATTGCAGGAGGTAACGGACAGAAACAAGGTAAAGCACATCCTCATAAACCGTAAATTTACTGAGGAAAACTTTGCCACGGACACCTTTGAGGAGGTAGATGCAATCAGAATGATCGCCAGGTACAATGCTATCGGCATCAGGAAAGCGGTCTGCGTTTCCAATGAATTCCTACCTCTTGTTGATTATCCACAGGATGCCAAAGACGGACTCTCAGAGGTGTTCCGCAAGTACAAGCTACTATCACCTGACATCTCAACAGAAGACCTTATTCTCCTTCTGGCGACTGGCAGACCCTCCTGCAAATACATGATTTCTGCCTGTGCAAGAAACGTCGATGTCGGACTTGTAATCAATATGCTTTCAACTGCCGGAGCCTTGGGGCGCAAGTGGTCAACCANCATTTGCTCACCTGGCATGTTGCTTTCTACTTCTGGAATGAAACTGCAAGCCAAGAATCTCAGTGCTGCCATGCATAGGTTTGACGGATTCAAGCTTACCCACCTCAGTGAGAAGCAAAAGGGAATCGTGCGTGATGTTATTAAGGCACTTCAGAGTGTACCAAATGCCGTCAAGATACTGAAGTAGGAGTTCACAGATTGACTATGGGGCATTTTTGTCTCATAATTATATTGGAAGTATTGGAAGTTCCAATACCTCCAATCGACAAATTGAACCATGCATAGTAATTTTGCCCCACAATCAAAGCGGTTGTGGGGCATTTTTATGTCTGCTTCGTTCAACTTAATATAACGTTTATGGAAGACTCAAATAAGTACGAACCGTCTCAGGGCGAGACCTACCTTCGGGAAATCAGAGATGCAGTAGTGGGCATCCATGATATTCTTCAACAATCAAAGAAGCCGAAAGCAGGAAATGAGGAGTGCTGCAAAGATGGTATGCGCCAACATCGAAAGATGCAGGACGTTTTAGTCACAAAAAATGTGATACTATATCAGTTGAAGATAGCTAACTCCACACTTGCCAAATGGAGGTATAGGAAATGTCTGAAATACAGGAATCAGGGGTCAAGAATGATTGTGTATAGTTATATGGATTTGATGGATGCACTTGCAGACAACAAACTAACAGCACGTGGTTTCAATCCGTTCTACGGCTACAAGCGTATGTTGGAATGGTACCATCAGAATGTTGGGAATCCCTGTCAGCAATAAAACGAAATATATGAAGACGATAGAAATCAAAGAGGAGATTCTAAGGCTCACAGACAACGGCCGTCTTGTCTTTGAGCACTATTCTGGCTGTAAGAAGGCGAAGAAGAACTTCCTTAATCCTGAGTACCATGATACTAAACCCTCATGCAGCTATTTCTATTCAGATACAAAGCACATATACTTATATAAAGACCAAGGAGGCAACTTGTCAGGGGATTGCTTCCGCTTTGCTGCCGGTTGTCTCAACCTCAGCTGTGACACCCAGTTTCGCACGGTTCTGGAGTGCATCAACCGTGACCTTTCCCTTTGCATAGATACTGACGACGAAAAGAATCTGCCATTCTTTCCTAAGAACAGGCTGCCTGTAACACAAAAGATAACTACTCTCGCTTCATCTACGACAACAGCGCAGAAGGAGGAAGCACCCCAAAAGTACAAGTTTGTAGAGAAACACTTCTCATTTACGGAACTTGCCTACTGGAAGCGGTATGGCATTATGCCAGATATCTTGATAAAATACAATGTAGTATCATTAGACTCGTATGAGGGTGTAGGTGAAAAAGGCACTTATCGCTACACCTCCACCAAGGAGTCACCCATCTTCGGCTACAAAGGCGAGAAATTCATCAAGATATACCGCCCGAAAGAGAAACTTCGATTCCAGTTCGGAGGAAAGAAGCCANGTCCTTATTGTTTCGGACTNCANCAGCTTCCCTTCCGTGGGGATATGATTTTCATTACAGGAGGAGAGAAG
>WFMB01000035.1 GCA_009177185.1 Bacteroidales bacterium | reverse complement strand
GTAGAAAAACATTGAGAGATAGACATCAAGATTTTCCTAATCCAGATTACACGCTTTCCGCACAAACAAACGGTGTCGCTCTTGCCTAAGAACGAAATCCCAGGCGGCATTCGTCCAGACGACATCCTCCTGCACAGCCACGAAGAGTGCCTCCGCAACAAGCGCGCACAAGCCGAAAACTTCCGCCACATCGAAGAGGAATCCAACAAATACGAAGCACAACGCATCATCCAAGAAGTCGGAGAGCGTTACGCAGTGGTGAACCCACCTTACCAGCCCCTCACACAAGATGAGCTGGACCGTTCGTTCGACCTGCCCTACACCCGTCTGCCCCACCCCAAATACAAGGGCAAGCGCATTCCAGCCTACGAAATGATTAAGTTCTCNGTATGCCTGCACCGCGGTNNCTNTGGCGGCTGNNCATTCNGCACCATCTCCGCCCACCAAGGCAAATTCATCACCTCGCGCAGCAAAGAGAGCATCCTCAAGGAAGTGAAAGCCATCACGCAGCTACCCGACTTCAAAGGCAATCTGAGTGACTTAGGCGGTCCGTCCGCCAACATGTACGCCATGCACGGCAAGAACCTCGACCTCTGCCACAAGTGCAAACGCCCCTCGTGCATCTATCCGAAGGTGTGCCCCAACCTCAACACCGACCATTCCGCCCTGCTCGACATCTACCATGCGGTCGATGCCCTGCCCGGCATCAAGAAGAGCTTCATCGGCTCAGGCGTGCGCTACGACCTTCTGCTGCACGACACAGGCGACGAGCGCATTAACCGCATCAATCGCCAATACACAGAAGAACTCATCACTCGCCACGTCAGTGGTCGCCTGAAAGTTGCACCAGAGCACACCTCCGACCATGTGCTCGAACTCATGCGCAAACCCTCCTTCAAACTCTTCTACGACTTCAAGCGCATCTTCGACGACATCAACCGCCGCAAGAACCTGCGCCAGCAAATCATCCCCTACTTCATCAGCAGCCACCCTGGCTGCACTGCCGAAGACATGGCTGAACTCGCCACACTGACCAAAGACCTCAACTTCCAACTCGAACAGGTGCAGGACTTCACTCCCACCCCCATGACCGTCTCGACCGAGGCATGGTACACAGGACTCCACCCCTACACCCTCCAACCCGTCTTCTCCGCCAAGACTCCCAAGGAAAAGCTTGCCCAACGTCAATTCTTCTTTTGGTACAAGCCATCCGAACGTCAGAACATCCTCCGTCTCCTCCGCCAGATGGGACGCTCCGACCTCATCCAACGCCTCTTCGGCAAGAAATAAAAGATAGGCAAGGACATTTTGTCCTTGCCTATCTTTGTTTATACCCTCTATGGCAAAGTTTATCTTCCAAACGGCTTATAATTCAGCAGGTCATTAGAGAATCTGCCATATTTCCACAATTTTGATTTATATATCAACACCTTTCNTATACAATANCNATCATAATGNGACATCACACCCANACNCGAGTTGACCGATGCCTGAAGGAATCTCACANCTTGTTTGGGCACGATAGTCANTTTCTTCTTTATCCGTTNCAGCGAAGAGTTCGATATATATGTACGAAACGGCTTTACATACGCGCCAAGAAACTCTACGCCCAATCTTACGTCATATATCCTTGTCTTTCTGCTATTTATCTTCAGATTCAGTCGGCTGTTCAGAAAATTGGAAATCAATGGTACAAGACCCTTCAATCTGTCCATATCGCTATCAACAATATAGGCATCATCCACATACCTCCCATAATGTCTGCATCCAAGTTCCCGTTTTATGTATTGGTCGAGCACATTCAGATAGATATTGCTAAACAACTGCGAAGACAAGTTACCGATTGGCAAACCGCAGTTGGTTGGCGCAGAAAAAAGGCTTTTGTCCGTTGGAAGATTGTTCCAATCATCCTTCTTACCAAGCATACGACAATTTTCTATTGNGTTAAAACAGATAATTTTATGAAGCAAGTAATATATAAACGAATAGTCAAGTTTCTCTCCCCAAGTCAGTCCTTCCATGTCAGACTTATGTTGCTTCATTTTTTCAAGCATCTCGCTACATATATCCAGCAATTTATCGCGATTGATACTCATGAAATATCCACGTATATCAATTTTCAGCACGTAGCAAGGCTTGGAAAAACCAGCGGAAACACTTCTTATGTGATGCGACAATCTTGCTATTCCAAAATGAGTTCCCCTACCTGTAATGCAACTGTAACTGTCATAAATAAAAGCGCGTTCAAATAGCTTGTGTGTGTAATTATAAAACAAATGATGAACTATCCTGTCACGGAAATCCGCGGCAAATATCTCCCTCATTTTGGGGTCATGTATTACAAAACATGTAGAAGCCAATGGATTATAAGAGCCCGTCATGAGGTCATCTCTCAGTTTGGCAAGGTTGTCTTCAAGTGCCAACTCAAACGCAAGCTGACAAGTCTTGCCTCTCTTGTTTTTCCTTGCATCCTTGTACGCCTTGTAAAGGTCCTGGAACAGCTGCATACCCGAAATTGAAAAGTGACGGAAATCGTTGTTTTCCTGTGACTTCATAGTAAGTTCTGAGACAGGGCGCACAGCAAGACCGTTGTTACGGTTGTTCCAGTCCACGTTGTGGTTGCCACTGTTGAAGTTCAGGTTGTACGCGTTCTGAGTATTGCTCTCGTTAGGCGTAGAACTCCAATAGTTGCCGTTGTCTCCTGCGTTGTTGAGCGACGACCCGTTGCGATAACCAGCAGCGGGAACGCTTTCGGGGCAATCATCTATACTGAAAAGCGGTAAAGAACGCTCATGTAGATGCTTTAATTTACCGCGAGACTTGTTGCTATTTACCATTTGTTACCAACGGTCAGATTGCCTGCTTTTTACATTGAATTTACTTGCACACTGTCAAAAACCTTGGTCTCCAACATTCCGGCATTATCAGTCCTCACAACGGTCCCCATCACTTTGTTTCTGTTGTTCACTTTTCTCCCATGCCGCCATTTGCTTTGACATACTGGATGTCTGTTCTGCCAATTCCACATACTTCTTTTCCGAAATATATCGAAGGTCACACATGAGCCTAATATAGACCTGCACTTCCAAAAGAATCTCCCTCATCGTCGATATGATTCGGACTTTCTGTCTCGTCCTGTTCGCTCTGTATATCAAGACTATAATTTCCATTATTTTCCGACGACAGTCTTGTCCCAATGAATAACGGCAGTCACGCGGCATCAATGGCATGATTTTGCTTACAGACAACATAAGACCATACGACGCCTTATATATTGGCAGGTTTGTATATATCGCCATTTCCTATCTCTCCGCTAATAGCTTTCTTAACTCAGCAAGAAACACGGCACAATCCACCAGCGACTTGCTTTCCAGCGGAAATTCGCGTATCCTTTTCAGCACTTCCCGTTCGGCTTCCGCTCCCGTAAGTGGCAACGAATGGTAATCTCCCTTTGAGGAATGGCTCGTCTCTATTGTCTGCTTCCACGTCTCAAACCCATCCTCATCGGGTATCTCGTCGCTTGACAGCTGTATGTCAAATCCCAATTCCGTCTTTATAGAGTTACGCTCCCCTATATTGGTAAACAGGCTTTTTTCTGGGAAACCTATATAATAGATGTCCCTGTTTAGCGACTTGACAAATTTGCGTATCACCTTGTGCTCAGCTATGCAACATTGGAACAACCATGCCGAATGGTTGTAGGCTCGGTAAAACTCGCCCGATTTAACCAATCTGATGGTGTGCGCAGGGGCTTCTTCCTCAAATTTTATTGTTTCTATATAGGTTGCCATTGCAAAAAAAAAATCGACCCGCTTCGCGGGAAAAGGAAAGATAATCCGGGCTCTTAATGCCCGGATTAAATAAATTAAATGAATCAAATCAATCGAATGCGCTGCGCTTTATTCTGAGACAGGGCGCACAGCAAGACCG
>WFMB01000100.1 GCA_009177185.1 Bacteroidales bacterium | reverse complement strand
GGAGCGCACCGAGGGTGAAGCCTGCGGCGATGTTGTTGTAGAGTCCTGCGGTGGGCATCTGCCCTGTGGCGACGTATTCGTAGAGTTCGACTTCTGCCATGAGTTTGCAGCGCATGGCCTCGGTGATGGCACGATACTCGCTGATGAGGGTGAGGATGAGGGTGGTGTCCGCCACGATGTCGTGGGACATGAGGTGGTCGCCAATGTGCTCAAAGAAATGGACGAAGGTCTCGGGCTGAAAGTTGGCGAAAAGGGGCTGGAAATGCGGCTCAGTCGCCACGCTGTAGAACAGGTAGGCCTGGTCTTTCCCAATCACGTTCGCGCTGGGGCAGGCTCGGTAATCATTCTCCACCAGCTGCTTGACGGCATAGCGCACAAACAGGTAGGCTTGTCCGCCCGTTTGCTGCAAACGCTTGAATGCCAGTTGCAAATCCTTGCGCCGCTCATACAAATACCACAGGGCGGGCACAAAATCGGCATGGTTCACGCCGTAGCGTCGGGCATTGGCGTACCAGTCCTTGCCGTCGTTGACAAAGATGCCTTGCTGGAGCAGTTCGTTGAGTGCCGCCTGCCCGTCGAAGGTGGAGAAGGCATATTGCCGCAGCAGATAGATGTGCTCGTCCATTCGCTTGCCTGAACCGAGTCCTGTGTCCACATAGAAGCACAGGAGTCGTTGCGCATCTTCGCTCAGTTGTTCGTATTTGTCAAATGCCATGAATCGTCCTTTCTGATGGAATGAAGTGTGCAAAGGTACAACTTTTCCGTGAATATATCAGTCCCCGAAGCGTTAAATTCGATAACTCGTTGGCGTTCAATGACGGATAGGGTGGATGGCTCAAGTGGGGCAGGGTGCGCGAAATAACAGGCGCACCCTGCGCGATTGATTTCGTGCAGGGTGCATGAAATGATGTGCGCAGGGTGCGCACTAAGGGAACAAAAAAGGCAGCGCATCACCATGCGCTGCCTGTATGAAAACAATCGGCAAGGATTACTTGCGAGTTACGTATGAACCGTCGCGAGTATCTACCTCAATCATGTCGCCTTCGTTGATGAAGAGAGGCACGCGAATCTCGACGCCTGTCTCCAGCGTGGCTGGCTTCGTTGCGTTGGTGGCAGTGTTGCCTGCAAAGCCCGGCTCGGTGTAAGTCACCTGCAGCACCACCTTGACAGGAGCCTCGGCAGTGAGGATGGTGCCGGTCGAGTCGTCGATGGATGCCATCACCATGGTCTCACCTTCCTTCAGGAAGTCACCGCCTGTGATAACGTCCTTGGAAATGTTCACCTGCTCGTAAGTGTCTGTGTTCATGAACACAAGCTCCTCGCCCTCCTTGTAGAGGTACTGGAACTGCTGGTGAGATACCTGCACATCGTCGAGTTTGGCAGACACAATCCATGTGCGCTCCAACACACGACCGTCCTCCACGTTGCGGAGTTTCGTGCGCATAACCGTATTTCCCTTGCCTGGCTTGACGTGCAAGAAGTCAATCACTACGTAAATCTTGTTGTCGTCAAGACGAAGGCATACACCTTTCTTAATGTCACCTGCTGAAATAGCCATAAAAGTTTTGTTTTTATATTAGTATTTTTCTTGATTCAATCTGAAATCGGGTGCAAAGGTACGATACTATACGAGAAAAACCAAAAGATTTGCAAGTTTTTCCGAACAAGAGTGCCTTTGCCGAGGTCAAAACTGCATAAAATTGTGTGGATGATGAAAAAAAGTTTATGTTNTTTGTTTTTTTCTTTTGTTGATTAACGGGGAATCNCTAATTTTNCACTCGCTTTTTGNNGANGTTNCGGCATCNACTGCAAGAATAGGCGTGTGAATACTTAACAAAATAAACAATAGAACAATGAAAAGAACATTTCAGCCTCACAACAGAAAGAGGGTAAACAAGCATGGCTTCCGTCTGCGCATGCAGACCGCTAACGGTCGTCGCGTACTTTCTGCTCGTCGCAGAAAGGGTCGCAAGTCTCTTACAGTATCAAGCGAACACCACGGCAAATAAGCCATTCGGTAAAGGATACAAAAGGCAGGAGTTCAACTTCTGCCTTTTTTGTGTGTTTGTGCATGTTTTTCTGCAGAAAAGGGAAAAAACTTTCCGCTCCTGGCGCATGACTCCTAACTTTTCCCTATCTTTGCACACATCTNTAAATATATNCGCGTGTATAATGGCATTCAATAGTTTTTTTAAGGGAAAAAGTGGGCGGTGGTTCTGGTTCAACGTTTGTATGATGTTGGCACTGATTGTGGCAATCCCTGCCGTTACAATCTATTTGCTGGATCGATTCACCCATCACGGCGAGAAAATCGAAGTACCGAGTGTGGTGGGCAAGTCGTTGGAGGATGCGAAACAGCTGTTGAAGGACCGCAGTTTGCTGGTCGTGGTGAGTGATTCGGCGTATGACAAGTATGCGGCACCCGGCGCGGTGTTGGAGCAGTCGCCGAAGGCTGGCTATGAGGTGAAGGGTGGACGTGTCGTCTATCTGACGTTGAACTATGTGAGCGAGCCTATGGCGAAACTGCCCGATGTGGTGGGGCATGGCTCGTTGCGTGAGGCTGAGGCGTTGCTGCAGTCGCAGGGATTCAAGCTGACGCCCCATAAACTGGTGATGGGTAGCCCGAAGGACTTGGTGTTGGGCGTGAAGCTGGGGGGGCGCGACGTGCGTGCTGGCGAACTGATTCCGCGCACCAGGATGCTGACCCTTGTGGTGGGTGGTGGCGAGATTGACTCGCTGGCTGTGGAGCATGAGGAGATGGAAGTCGGCGCACTGGAACAGGAGGGCGATGGTGATAATTTCGACATAGAGCTGTAGGGATGAGTGTGGAGGATTTGGACTTGGTGATGGAGGGTGATGAGCTGGAGGACGACGAGACTTCGCAGTTGTATGAACATCATCGCATCGTAGCAGATAAGGGGCAGAAGCTGCTCCGTGTGGATAAGTTCTTGCTCACGCAGTTGTCGGGCACGAGTCGCAACCGTGTGCAGAAGGCTGCTGATGCTGGGTTCATCATGGCGAATGGCAAGCCTGTGAAGCGTNCGTATAANNTGAAGCCTGNGGNTGTGATTCAGGTGNTGCTCGACCNNCCGCACTACNAGAACAAGNTTTTGCCCGAGGACATTCCGCNCGACATNGTGTATGAGGANNGCGACCTGATGGTCATCAACAAGCCTGCGGGCATGGTGGTGCATCCTGGATTCGGCAACTGGAACGGCACGATGCTGAATGCTATCGCTTGGCACTTGAAGGATATGCCGCAATATGACATCAACAATCCCGAAATCGGTTTGGTGCATCGTATCGACAAGGACACCAGCGGCTTGTTGGTGGTGGCAAAGACGGCTACCGCCAAGACTTGTTTGGGGCAGCAGTTTTTCAACAAGACCACGCAGCGTGAGTATAACGCATTGGTGTGGGGCAACTTTGTCGAGGACACTGGCACGATTGTGGGCAATATCGGGCGTGACCCGAAGGACCGTATGCGCATGGCGGTATTTCCGCCTGATTCCGATGTCGGCAAGCATGCTGTGACCCACTATGAGGTGCTGGAGCGTTTTGGCTACACGACCTTGGTGAAGTGTGTGTTGGAGACGGGTAGGACGCATCAGATTCGTGCCCACATGAAGCATCTGGGTCATCCGCTGTTCTGTGACGAACGCTATGGTGGCGACCAAGTGTTGAAGGGGGCTAATACGGCCAAGTATCGTCAGTTTATTGACAACTGTTTCAAGCTCTGTCCGCGCCAAGTGCTGCACGCTAAGACGCTTGGCTTTGTGCATCCGAAGACAGGGCAGGGGATGTTGTTCGGCTCTGAACTGCCGGGCGACATCGTGGCTCTGTTGGAGAANTGGANNGGATATGTGCAATNGGGTTGGAAAGACAAGATTTATCAAAAGAAAACAATAGAGAAAGATGAAAAAGGTAATTGCCATTGTGGCAGGTGGAGATAGCTCCGAGCATGATGTGTCGCTGCGCAGTGCGGCGGGCATTTATTCGTGGATTGACAAGGATTTGTATGATGTGTATATCGTGGAGGTGAGCCGTCAAGGATGGGTGGCGCATCTGCCCAATGGACAGAAGTCGCCTGTGTATCGCCATAACTTCTCGTTCAAGGACGGGTGGGGCAGGGATATTCAGCCCGATTATGCTTATATCACCATCCATGGCACACCGGGTGAGGATGGTACGTTGCAGGGCTATTTCGATTTGCTGGGCATTCCTTACTCGACGAGCGGGGTGCTGGTGGAGTCGATGACTTTCAATAAGTTTGTCTTGAACCAGTTCCTGAAAGGCTTTGGTGTGAAGGTGGCAGAGGATGTGCTGGTGCGTCAGGGACAGGCGGTGGATGCACAGCAGATTGTGGAGCGTGTGGGGCTGCCTTGTTTCATCAAGCCCAATGGGGGCGGTTCGAGCTTCGGCGTGACCCACTGCAAGACCTTGGACGGTGTCATCCCTGCCATTGAGAAGGCGATGGCAGAATGGCCAGAGGTGTTGATTGAAAGCGAGTTGAAGGGTGTGGAAATCAGCAACGGCGTTTATAAGACGAAGGCGACGGGCATGCACGTGCTGCCCATTACCGAGGTTGTGCCCAAGACGGATTTCTTCGACTATGATGCCAAGTATAATGGTATGGTGGAGGAGATTACTCCTGCGCGTCTTTCAGGGGACACTACGAAGCGTGTACAGGCACTTTCTGCTGCCATCTACGACATTTTGGGGGCATCGGGGCTTATCCGCATTGATTATATCGTCTCGAAGAACGAGGCTGGGCAGGATGTTATCAATATGCTGGAGGTCAACACGACGCCGGGCATGACACCCACCAGCTTCATTCCCCAGCAGGTGCGTGCTGAGGGGAATGAAATGAAAGATATGTTGAATGCCATCATTGCTGATAAACTATGCAACTAAGTGACTTTGACGATATACGTCCGTATGCGGAGGGCGAAATGAAGGAGGCCTTTGACAGGATATTGGCTGACCGCCAGTTTGACCGTGTGCTGCGAGGGTTTGTCCCACTGCCTAAGGGCATACGCAACTGGTTGTTGCGCATGCTGTTTGTCGGCATCAAGACACCGCTTGACTTTCAGAAGCGTCTCATGAAGCCGCTGGTGTGCCACGTCTTCCGCAAGGCGACAACGGGGCATTCCTGTTTTTTCCCGAAATCGCTGGACAGGCAAGGTAGCTACACGTTCATGTCCAACCATCGAGACATTGTGCTTGACTCGGCTTTTCTGGACATCTTGCTGCTGAAAAGCGGCTTCTCTACCACTGTGGAGATAGCCATTGGCAACAACCTGCTCATTTATCCGTGGATTGAGACGTTTGTGAGGATGAATAAGTCGTTTGTGGTGAAGCGTGGCTTGAGTCCCAAGGAGACGCTGAAATCGTCCATTCACATGAGCCAGTACATGCACTTTGCCATCAATGAAAAGCATGAGAACATCTGGATTGCCCAGCGTGAGGGGCGTGCCAAGGATTCGGATGACCGCACGCAGGAGGCGGTGCTGAAGATGCTCAACATGGGTGGACCGACCTCTGGCAGGACGACTGCTGACATCATTGAGAACCTGCGCCACATGCACATCGTGCCACTGGCTATCTCGTATGAGTATGACCCTTGCGACTACCTGAAAGCGAAGGAATTTCAGTGCAAGCGTGACATCCCAGGTTGGAAAAAGTCGAAGCAAGATGACCTCGACAACATGAATACGGGTATCTGGGGCAAGAAGGGGCATGTACATTATCAGGCGGCTGACTGCATCAATGACTGGCTTGACACGCTCGACCCTGACGCTATTGATAAGGCGGACATCTTCCGCATCGTGGCGGAACACATCGACCATGAGATACATAAGAACTATCGAATCTACGACATCAACCGCGATGCGTTGGCAGGTAAGACGAACGCTTATATTGAGTCGCGTGTCAAGATGGTGGATGTGGAGAATCCCGATGTGCCTTTCTTGCGAGAGAAGATTACGGCGATGTATGCGAACCCGCTCCGCAACTATGAGGCTGCTGTTCAATAGTCTGTTGTTGCTTGGATGCGTGCTGGGCTTCATGGCCTGTGAGGACGATGAGAAGGATGGGAATTACCCTGCCCTCTATACTGATATGCTTTGTGTGACGACAGCGGAAGACNGCACGTTGACTACAGNNCTGCTCGACAACGGANAACGANACGATGTGTCCGCGCAANANATGACATCGGATGCTNGCGACACNACCTTGCGTTGCAGGGCTTCATACACGCTGAACGATGGACGGCTGGAACTATACGGCATTGCTCATGTGTTCTCAGATGAGCCTCGTCCTTTGGAGTCTTTTTGTGAAACGATTGGCGGTGTGGCGGTGTGCGACCCAAGTTTGCTTCCGTGCGACCCCGTAAAGCTCGTCAGCATGTGGAAGAGCGGTGGCTATATCAACCTTCATATCGGTGTACTGACCACAGGCAAGGGACTGCACTCCTATGCTTTCTGCCGCGACGGTGATGACGCTTATTCGTTGCTCCATCTGCGACCGCAGAGCGATGCTGAGTCCTATACAGAACATCTTTATATGTCGATGCCCATTCCTGAGGGGGTGGAGCATCTTGCCTTTACCGTCTGTACCTATGATGGTATCTACACAAAGACATTTTAACGAAGAATACTTATGACAAGAGCAATTATTACAGTTGTGGGCAAAGATACCGTGGGTATCATCGCCNAGGTCTGCACTTATCTGGCAGACAACCAAATCAACATNCTNGACATTTCGCAAACCATCGTGCAGGACTTCTTCAACATGATGATGATTNTCGATTTGACCAAGTCGGTCAAGGCGTTCAACAAACTNAGTGACGAACTGGCAAAGTTGGGCGAGGACACAGGTGNGCANGTGAAGTGTCAGNNGGAGGACATCTTTGANAAGATGCACAGGATTTGAAACAATTCATAATNATTGAGTNGCCGCCTTGCGAGTCGAACGCTCAATGATGAATCCCTTTTTCTATGATAAACTTACAAGAGGTCATTGAGACCAACAAGATGATAGAGCAGGAGAACCTTGATGTTCGCACCATCACGATGGGCATCAACCTGCTTGACTGCGCCGACAAGGACTTGTCGGTGACGTGTGAGAAAATCTACACCAAGATTACTACCTTGGCGCGCGACCTTGTGGAGACGGGTGAGGAAATATCGAAGGAGTTTGGCATTCCCATCGTCAACAAACGCATCAGCATCACGCCTGTCTCGCTTGTGGGCGGTGCTTGTTGCCGCACTCCTGGCGACTATGTGCAGATTGCCATGACGCTGGACAAAGCGGCAAAGGAGGTGGGTGTCAACTTTCTTGGCGGCTACTCTGCCATTGTGTCGAAGGGCATGACGAAAAGCGATGAACTGCTGATTCGTAGCATTCCGATGGCGATGGCACGGACGGAGCGCATCTGTTCGAGCATCAATGTGGGTTCGACCAAGACGGGCATCAATATGGATGCCGTGCGATTGATGGGCGACATCATCAGGCAGACAGCGGAAGAGACCAAGGACAAGGATTCGCTGGGATGCGCCAAGCTCGTGGTGCTCTGCAATGCGCCTGACGACAACCCTTTCATGGCTGGTGCTTTCCATGGTGTGAGCGAGGCTGACGCCATCATCAACGTGGGTGTGAGCGGTCCGGGTGTTGTGAAGTATGCGTTGGAGCAGATTCCTGATGCCGACTTTGAACTGCTCTGCGAGACAATCAAGCGTACTGCTTTCAAGATTACGCGTGTGGGTCAGTTGGTGGCGCAGGAGGCGAGCCGTCGTTTGGGTGTTCCCTTTGGCATCATCGACCTCAGTTTGGCACCCACTCCTGCGGTTGGCGACTCTGTGGCGGACATCCTCAAGTGTATTGGTGTGGAGCATCCCGGAGCACCGGGCACAACGGCGGCTTTGGCACTGCTCAACGACCAAGTGAAGAAGGGTGGTGTGATGGCTTCCTCCTATGTGGGCGGACTCTCTGGTGCTTTCATTCCCGTGAGCGAAGACCAAGGCATGATTGATGCAGTGGAGGCTGGTGCGCTGACGATTGAGAAGCTCGAAGCCATGACCTGTGTCTGCTCTGTGGGGTTGGACATGATTGCTATTCCTGGCGATACTCCTGCCACGACCATTGCAGGCATTATTGCCGATGAGAGTGCCATCGGCATGGTGAACCAGAAGACTACCGCCGTGCGCATCATTCCTGTTGTGGGCAAGACTGTGGGCGAAACGGTAGAGTTTGGCGGACTCCTTGGTTATGCCCCCATCATGCCTGTCAATACATTCTCATCCCAACGCTTTGTGGATAGAGGCGGACGCATTCCTGCACCCATCCATAGTTTCAAGAACTGAGTTCGCTGTGCTGCAATTCTGCTTTTAGCATTTCCGTCAGAAGAACAAAACACAATAATTATCTATATCAACAAAACCTATCAACATGAAGAAAATCTGTTTCTTTTTTGTGATGCTGCTTGCTGTCTCAGTGGCTCAGGCGCAGCGCAAGACCAGTCTTGACCAAGATTGGAAGTTTCATCGTGGCGATGTGGTCAATGGCGAAGCCATAGACTTTGACGACACGCGCTGGCGCACCCTCACCGTGCCTCATGACTTTAGCATGGAGCCTGCCCTGCCTCCTTCCAATGGTCGTCAGCACCATGCCGACTGGTCAAATGTACAGATTGGTCCTTTTTCTCGTCTCAACTTTGGCGATAGAGACACGGGACAGACCGTGGGCGGCACAGGTTGGTATCGCAAGACTTTCATCCTTCCCGTGCAGTACAATACCCAGCTCGACACCTATCTCTCTCAGCATCAGGTGAACATCCGTTTCGATGGTGTCTATAACCACGCCGAGGTGTGGGTGAATGGCGTGAAGGCTGCCGTCAATGTCTATGGCTATATGCCTTTTGTCGTCAATCTCAACAAGATACTTGCCAACCCATCTCATCGTCGTGCCGACAATGAGCATGCGGTGACGGTGGTTGTGAAGGCTGTCAATGAAGGGGAGAACTCTCGTTGGTATGCAGGTAGCGGTATCTTCCGCCATGTTTGGCTTGAGACTACCGAGAAAATCCATCTTGATGAATGGGATGCCTATGTGGATGGTTCTGAACTCATCAACAAAGGCAAGGATGCCAATGTGAAGGTCTTTGCCAAGGTCTTCAATGAAAGCAATCTGACGACTGTCACCCAATTCTGTGTTGACATCCTCGATGCGAAGGGCACTCGTGTGGCTCATCAGGAGGTGGATGTGAACACCGAAGCCAACACCCCCGAAGGCATTGATGTGTCCACCGAGCTTACGGTCAAGTCGCCTCGCCTTTGGTTGCTCAATGACCCCTACCGCTACACCGCCAAGCTCTACATCAGCAAGGCGGGCGAAGAGAAGGATGCCCTTTACATTCCTTTCGGCATCCGCACCATCCGTTTCTCTGCTGCGGAAGGATTCCAGCTCAACGGCAAATCCGTCAAGCTCTATGGAGGCTGCGTACACCACGACAACGGACTCTTGGGCGGTGCTGGCATTGACCGTGCCGAGATACACAAGGTGGAACTCATGAAATCTGCTGGCTATAACGCTGTGCGATGCAGTCACAACCTGCCCACCGAAGCCTTCCTCCATGCTTGCGACAGCCTTGGAATGCTCGTCATCGACGAGGTGTTCGACCAGTGGGAAGAGCCTAAGCGTCCCAACGACTATAGCCAATACTTCACGCGCGACCATCTGAAAGACATGGCACTCATGGTGCGCCGCGACCGCAACCATCCCTCCATCATCATGTGGAGCATTGGCAATGAGATTGCCCAGCGTGCCGACCTTCCCCGTGGCAAGGAAATCGCCCTCGAACTCAACCTCGTGGCGAATCAGTACGACGGCACTCGCCCCACCACCATGGCGGTGAACTCCTTCTGGGACCGTCAGGGCTACACATGGGAGAAGAACTCTCCTGATGCCTTTGCGAATGTGGAGATTGCGG
>WFMB01000009.1 GCA_009177185.1 Bacteroidales bacterium | reverse complement strand
TTCAATATAGTAGCAAGCATATATACCCCTTTTTCTGTAAATGCTTTAGGGAGATATTTGGGATGATGACCTTTACCGTTTGTGGGTTCTAAGGTCAAAATTTTTGACCTTAGAACCGTCCATTCCTCTTTTGTGAGTTCGTAAACAAATCCTTCAGGAAATTTATCGGGATTGTTTTTAACAGCTTGATTTATAGCCTTAGTTTCCACTCCGTAGAGTTTAGCAACATCAGAGGCTAAAATAACCTCCTGACCTCTTAATGATACCAAGGTGTTTTTTATTTGTTCAACTTTTACTATATCTGTCATTTTTATCGAATTATCAGAAAACAAATTAACTCAAAATCATCGAGTCCGCGGACTTCGTTGCCGAAAAGCGAGCCTGTATCACCGTCGAGGAACGAGAAAAGGTCGGTGGTCTCTTTGACTTTTATGAGTGATGAAATTGCATCTCCAAGCAATCGGGAGTAGGTGCCCATCCGTTGACCGTCGTGCGTCTCGGCATTGAACTTTCGGCACAAATCGGCAATCGGCTCTGACTTACCCCGACAAAGGTGACGCATACGGTCAAGCAATCCTTTCGGGTCGAGGTGGTCAATGACTACCTCGGACTCCTTTGTGATATAGACCATATAGAACGGATGGAGGAGGTTCTTACGGTCGATATTGATGTCGTTGTTGCGATTTTTGAGAACGAAAATCACACCCGGAGGCGCGTCTTGCGACGAAGGCACAATGGCATGGAGTCCAAAAGGTGTATGCTCTATGTCGTGACCCTCACGCATATAATCGAGCAGGTCAAGGCGGAACTCGTTCAAGCCTAAGTCCATGATTGATACACCGGTGTTCATCTCCTCAATATCCATGACTTCCTCTTTGAGGCGTTCCAATTGGTCGTGACGATATTTGAGGTCGCCCTGTTCCTCGGCTGAAAGTGGGTTGTCATCGCCAGTGGCGGTGAGGACAGACACTTTCATACGCGCTTCGACACGACCTTTGAGATTGATATAATCGTCAAGACTCATGTCGGGCCAGTAGTTGACGAGTTGAATGACCGTGTTGCGCGAGCCGATACGGTCGATTCGACCGAAGCGTTGGATGATGCGCACCGGGTTCCAATGAATATCGTAGTTAATAAGGAAGTCGCAGTCTTGGAGGTTCTGACCCTCCGAAATGCAGTCGGTGGCGATTAGCACATCGATTTCCTCATTGAGTTTGGGATAGAGCGAGGCTTTCTCTTTCGAGACCGNCGAGAAANGCGTCAGGACTTTGTTGAAGTCCAGTTTTTCACGGAATTTCAATGTGGAGCGGGCCTCCACATCGCCTGACACCAAGGCTGTGTTCAGTCCTGTGTGCTCCTTGATGAGCGGTGCTATATTATCGTAGAGATATTGAGCAGTGNCGGAGAACGCCGTGAAAATGATGATTTTCTTNTTNCCNTCGTTGATAGGATTGGCAAACTTGTNNCGNATGTCNTGAATGAGCATNTGNAGTTTGCTGTCATGTTCAGGGGTGATGTCGGCAAGCATGAACAGCAGCGTGCTCAAATTGTCGAGGTCAGCGGCAAGGTAGCCGCGCCACTGAATATAATCCATATCCTCCAAGGCAATCTTTGTTTTCTTATTGCCAATGAATACCGTGTCTTCTCTTTCATCGAAATCAAGCCCGTATGAGAAATCGTAATCGCACACCATTGAAATCTCATGTTCTTCTGCGAGACGGTCAATAGCTTCGATGGTAGCTGATATGTATTTCTTGATTCGCTCAAGTGTTAGTCTGAACGAATTAACCGAACTTTCGAGACGTTTGAGCAGATTGATACTCATAAGTTGGCGAATACCACGCTCACGACCGCTGCGTGAAAGATTACTGAAACGTCCATCCTCACGTACTTCCGCATACTTCTCCAACTTGCTCGGCAAGATGAAGTCTGAGGGAGTATAGATAGCGAGGTTAAGTTCGCTGACGCTTTGGAAAATGTCATTGAAATTGACTACCGTCGAAAGGTCAGTCAGTTTCGGGGAACGAGAGATTGGTTTCAGNCGCTCNGGGAATTTNCCAATGTCGGANGTATCGTAATANTGNTCGATNTGNTTNCGGCTTCGNGCNATGGTNACNCTGTCGAGGACTTCAAAGAAGTCGAAACTGAGCGTTTCAAGCAGTGCTTTCGTGGTACGATCTTCCGCAGGAAGTTTGGACCAACGGTTAAAAGCTGTCTGCGCTTGACGGAAAATATCGTCGAGTGAACTTGTGGTTTTCAACTGCGCGTCCATTCGAGAAGAGTTGCCCTCGTAGGCGAGCGCGAGTTGGTTGCGCAAGTCATTGAAGCGGTTGTTGACAGGCGTAGCCGACAACATCAGCACCTTGGTTCTGACTCCTGCGCGGATAACCTTATTCATCAACTGGAGATAGCGGTTTTCGCGTGGGTTCTCATCGTTCTCGTCAGTGGTGACTTTACCACCGTTGCGGAAGTTATGGCTTTCGTCGATAACGACAAGGTCGTAGTTGCCCCAGTTGATGTGCTCGAGGTCAAGACCGTTGCTTTGCCCGGACTGACGCGAAAGGTCGGTATGATAGAGAATATCATAGCGCAAGCGGTCAGCGACAAGTGGATTGTTGACGTAGTTACTGCGGTACGTAACCCAGTTGTCGTGAAGTTTCTTAGGACACAGTACCAGCACTGACTTGTTTCGGTTCTCGTAATACTTGATAACGGAAAGTGCGGTGAACGTCTTGCCGAGACCTACCGAGTCGGCAAGGATGCAGCCGTTATATTTTTCGAGTTTGTTGATGATGGCAAGTGCCGCGTCGCGTTGGAAGTTGTAGAGTTTATTCCAAATTACGCTCGACTTGAAACCCGTGGCTTCGTTGGGAAGAACGTCCTCCGAAATATCTTCAAGAAATTCGTTGAAGATATTGTATAGCGTAACGAAATAGATAAACTCTGGCGCGTTCTCCTTGTAGGCGTTGGTGATGTTGTCGAGTACCTGTTCGGTGACGACTTGCAGTTGCTCGCCATCGTTCCATATCTCGTTAAACTTTTGGAGGAATTGCAAAGAGAAAGGCGCATCGAACTTGGTAATCATAGTGGCAAGGTTGTTGCCACGTTCACATCCGAGGTCAACGGTTGTAAATCCGTTGATTGGGGAATAGACAATATCATCCACACCGACAATCGACGGCATACCGGCGTTTGTTCGGTTAGATTTGAAACAAGCCTTGCGCTTAATCCACTCAGCGCACTCCTTAGCGACGGCTTTCAGGGAAAGTTCGTTGCGTAGTTTGGTTTCAAACTCCGAGCCGAAAAGGTCGCGCTCACGGTTAAGACGCGGAATATAAAACTCGCGACACGACTTGTTAACCTTTTCAGTGAGGAATGATGGCGAAGTGAAGATAAAGCGCAGTTCGTCTATCTCACCCAACTGCTCCTTCAACTCTTGGAAAGCATAGATAGAGAAACATGACGCAGCGATAGCCACCTTTGAATCGGAGCGTAAGGTGGTAATTATATCCTCTTTGAGCGTCTTGTTTATGTTGTCTATAATTTCCATTCAAAAAAGGGGTTATATGATTTGTTTTATGCGACTTTTCCTGTTTCTATTTCGGATTTGAGAAACAGGAAAATATAGACACCCCCCTGATAGTAGAGCCCGTATTCAGGAGTGTTTAGTTTTGCGAAGGTGGATGATGAATAGAGTTCATCAAGGGCACGACGCATGCCCTACCTATATTCTGCACTAAGCATCTCGGCCAGATCTGCCGCAAGACATTCGATTTGAAATTGTATGTCCTGTGTCATCATTCGATGCGTTTTATGAGTTCAATGGCTTTTGTAGTACCAAAGAAATACTGCACGGCATGATTGCCTCGGAATTTCAATTCCTCAACTAATGCTGGCGCTGATATGTAGCCCATTATGAAACGGCGCAGATATGCGTAGGCCTGTTGGTTAGAGAGTTCGTGTTTTTGTGCGAATGCTCCAACACGAGCCACAACATATTCGATTCTATCAAATACCTCTTTCTTGTCCATGGCTATGCTTTGTTGCTTGCAATACTTTATTGTTAGATGCAAAGTTACAAATAAATTCTGATATGACAGAGTAAGTAGGCAGAATATGGTTTAAATTCTTTGTATAGAAATCAATCAAATGATTGGATGATTGACAATAGTTTTCCACGCTCTGCTGTCACTTGTCACTGCCAAAGTAGAAGCCGGGTTCTGGCGGTTGGTTGTAGCCGACATTTTCGGTGGCGACACTGAGGCGGTAGGGGATGTCGAGCATGAAGGTGGGGAAACGATGGGAAGTGGGAATGGGGGTGGAGTAGATGCGAAGTTGGGTGCTCTGTTTGTCGCGGACGATGACTTCTTCGCGCCAGTCACCAATGATGTCGGCTGAAAGACAAGGGTTCTGCTTGGTGCCGTTGTTGAAGGTGCAGTCTTCGGCACGGAAGTCTTTCAGCAGGTCGATGGTGCGCGTCTGCCAATTCCATTTGAGTACGGCGTGGCGGTCGAGGAGTTCGCGCAGGAGGTCGCCATCCCACCACACTGCGCTGTTTTGTGGAAAAGAAATGTCGGCATGATGGTGCTGACCTTTGACATCATAATAGCCACGTTGAGAGGATGACCACATTTCGAGACCCCAGTTGGTGGGGTCGATATCGGCAGCCATGCCACGCCCCACGTCTGTGTTGGAGGGCACTTGGAAGATGATGCGTCCTGTGCGAGCATCGCGCAGTTCCGAGCCATCGCGCTTGTTCTCATGTACGTCCCATATTTGGAGCTGGGTGCTGTCAGGATAGAAAGCGTACTGATGGATGGCGTCGCCATGTCCCATTCGGAGGGTGTAGAGTCCGTTGCCGTCGTTGTCAACAGCCATTGAGCCGTATGTGATTTCATCGCATCCGTCACCGTCCACGTCGCCTACACGGAGGTTATGGTTGCCTTGACCTGAATAGCCGGGATGCTGCTCAGAGTTGAAGAGCCATCGGAGTGTGAGGTTGTGACCATCCCAATCGTAGGCGGCAAGGCAGGACTTGGCGTAGTAGCCACGGCATAGGACGGCACTGGGATGCTGACCGTCGAGATATGCTACGGCGGCGAGGAATCGGTCACATCGGTTGCCATAGGTGTCGCCCCAGTCGCCCACGTTGCCACGTTCGGGTTGGAAGGGGACGGTGGCGAGGGCTTTGCCTGTGCTGCCTTCAAAGACGGTTAGGTATTCAGGACCTGTGAGGACGCGTCCTGAAATGTAGCTTTTCTGAGGCTTCATCTTGCCAGGGATGGTCTTGCTGATGTATCCGTCTGTGACCCAATTTGCCTGTGGGTCGCCGATGACTTGCCCTTGACCGTCGGTGGTGCCATCGGCTGTCTTCACGATGAGTTCGGAACGTCCGTCGCCATCGAAGTCATAGACAAGGAATTGGGTGTAGTGCGCACCTGCACGGATGTTGCGACCAAGATTGATGCGCCAAAGGCACTGACCTGTGAGTTTGTAGCAGTCGATATAGACAGGACCTGTGTGTCCGTCGTGGCTGTTGTCGTGGCTGTTGGAAGGGTCCCATTTGAGAATGATTTCGTATTCACCGTCACCATCGACATCGCCCACGCTGGCATCATTGGCAGAATAAGTGTAAGGCTGTCCGTTGGGCGTGGTGCCGGAAGCTGGCGGAGTGAGGGGGATGGTGAGGTAGTCGGTGAGTTGCGGATAATAGTGTGTGGAGCAGGTGGAAACCTTCTTCTCCGTATGGGTGTCAATGGCGATAAGTTGTATCTTTGCCTTCTTGGCAGGTGCTGGTGCTTTGAAGAAGGTCGCATGATTGATATGACTGCTGTTCAGACGTTTACCATTTGCAAAAACATCAAAAGCAAGATGCTCCTCGTTTGCCAAGAGCCGCCACGAAACGACAAGGCTGTCTTCATCTTTGAGGCAGACGAGACCACGTCCCAAATGCTCTTTCTGAATGGTGGGTGAATATGCTGGCTGAGCCATTGTGGGGGTGGTCCAAAGGAGGCTCAACAGAAGAAAGATAGATAAGGTTTTCATGTGTAGGATGGGATGAGAGGGGGATGGATGTGTGTGTATGCTGTTACCTCTTAGGTATAGGCGATGCGATGTGAGAGATGCCACGCTGGACGACATCCGTGAAGTCTCGGTCTGTGTCAAAAGTGGCTGCTCGACCTTTGCGGAAGTCGAGTGGGGAGACATTGGTGAGGTTCTTGAACCACTTCCCGAAATAGCTTTGGTTGGGGAAACACAGCAGGTCGGAAATCTCCTTGATGGTCATGTTCGTGTTTTTGAGCTGGTTGCGTGCATCGACCAGTAGGGCAGTGGCTATCCATTGGCTGGGCGACTTGCCCGAACGTTCCTTCACGATGGTGCTGAAGTAACGGGTGGTGAGGAACTGCTGCTCGGCATAGTAGGCAACCTCGTGTTCGGAACGGTATTTCCGATAGAGCAACGTGATGAACTTCTGCAAGACTTCGTCCTTGCGCGAGAAAGGCACATTGTCGGTAGCTATGCGGGCATAGCACTGGAGCACTTCGAGCATGAGGGAGTAGCTGAGCAGTTCGGCTTGCTTGCGGGCGATTTCAACGATGGTCTTATTGATAGGTTGGCAGGTATCGTTTTCCGTGCAGAGTTTCTCTTTGCGCGTGATGTCTTTTAGCAAGGTGATGTATTGGCAGAGTGCCTTGTATTGCTGTTCGGAGAGGCGCTGATAGGGCGTCTGCTTGATGACGAACAGGGCATTGANGTNAGTGATGTTGNAGAGCATCGGCTGGATGATNTCCAGATTTGCCCCAATGAGCGTTCCGCGTAGGTTGGGGGTGTGGCTGAGGATGTGCAGCGAACTGTATGAGAAATAGACAAGAATGGAGTTCTGCTGTACATGGTATTCGGTCTCGTCGATAGTCAGCGTCACTTCCCCTTCTTTGCAAAGGAACAATCCTGTCTTGGTGAGTTTCACGGCCGAACGTTCAGCGTTGAGGATGTCAATCTCGCCTCCTTCCAACTCATAAATGGATACGCGGTCTTCTTTCATGGCTTCATAATTTGTCCACAAAATAACTACTTTTTGAACAAACAAGCAACTTTTCGGCTAACTTTCCTTCGCTTTTCCTTACGTTATGGACAAAAAGTGGTACTTATAAGCTATATCCTTTCTCGCAGAATGCAGTAACTTTGCAGCAGGAAATAGGTCAATGCTCCAGCATGGGACGGGACAGGGGGCTTCGACAGACAGCAATTGCGGTCACGCGAGAATGCCCTCTGAAAGTACCCCAAAATCGATGTCCCCGACATCGACCAATCGGAGTCCCCGACATCGGTTGACCGAAGTCCCCGACTCCGATTTAGAGGCTGTGAAACCACTCCACACGCAGAAGTGCCTTGTGGGCGATGGCACACCTTCCTTCTGAGGGCAAAAAGACGACTTCCAAATCCCGAACAGGGGCAATATCTATATGGAAAGATGAACAAAAAGAGAATTTATCGTATGAATAGCATGAAGAACGCTGCATTGGCAGCAATGGTCATCATGGCGATGGGGGCGTGTGGCTCTAAGGAGACACCCAAAGACAAAGCTCCCATTGTGGAGGTGGTGACAGTGAAAGACCCTAAGGAGGTGAGTACCACGACATTCACGGGCAGGACAAAGGNTGNCACGGAGGTGACGCTGGCATTNCGTGTGTCAGGACAGANTGANAACCTGCTGGNAGATGAGGGTGACTATGNGAAAAAGGGACAGGTGGTGGCGGTGATGGACAATCGCGACTATCGGGTGCAGTTGGCTGCCACTCAGGCTGAATATGAACAGGTTAAGGCGGATGCTGAACGTGTGATGGCACTCTATGCGGAGGGAAATACCACGGCGAGCAACAATGACAAGGCGCGCTATGGCTTGCAGCAGATCACACAGAAGTTGGCTAACCACAAGAACAAGTTGGCGGACACGCAACTGCGCAGCACGATTGACGGCTATGTACAAACGAAGTATCACGAGGCGGGGGAGACGGTCACTGCGGGCATGCCCATCGTGAGTGTGTTTGGCAGTGGCGATACGGAGGTGGAGGTGAAAATCAGTGCCTCGGATTTTGCGAACATTGAGCAGTTTACCGACTTCCATTGCAAGTTTGATGTGACGNGCGAAGAGACTTTCCCATTGCGACTGGTGAGGATGAATCAGGAGGCAAACTCGTCGCAGCTGTATGTGGTGCGTTTGGCGTTCACCAAGGCGGTGAATCCGAAGAAAATCACGCCTGGAATGACGACCATGGTGTATGCCCTGCACGCTGAGAGTGGTGCGGCGGATGTGGTGAGCGTGCCTTCTGGCGCGATTCTGCGGAATGGCGACAAGACGCAAGCGTTTGTGTATGACGCAGAAAGCGGAACGGTGAAGGTGCGCACGGTGAATGTGACCACGATTAACCGCGATGGCACTATGCTGGTGGATAGCGGATTGAAAGGCGGTGAGCAGGTGGTGGCTGCTGGGGTACACCATCTTTCGGACGGACAGAAGGTGCGACCGCTGGAGAAACCCAGTAAGTCGAATGTGGGAGGATTGTTGTGAATGTTGAATACATAAAGTTTGGAGGAGGCAAGAAAGATGAATTTTAGCAAGTGGGCATTGGAGAACAGCAAGCTCGTGTANTTAGNGGTAGCCATNCTGATGGTGGNGGGAATCCTCNCCTATGACTCCATGCCGAAACTGGAGGACCCTGCCATCAAGGTGAAACAGGCGATGGTGGTGACGACCTATCCAGGAGCATCGGCGCATCAGGTGGAGCTGGAGGTGACTGACCCGCTGGAGAAGAGCATTCGGGAAATGACGACTCTCTATAACATTCAATCGTCGAGTTATGCGGATTTGAGCCTTATCACCGTGGAATTGCAGACAACGGTTCCCGACGAGGAAGTGGAGCAGCAGTGGGACATCTTGCGCAGGANNGTGGCGAATGTCCAGAGCAAGCTCCCTTTAGGGGCATCGGCATCGCAGGTGAGGGATGATTTTGGCGATGTGTATGGGATGTTTTATGCCTTGACGGGAGACGGGCAGAGCGACAAAGAACTGAATAATTATGCGGAGCTTATCAAGCGCGCTGTCAGCGAGTTGGACGGTGTGGCTCGAGTAGAGATATATGGTACACGAAGTCAATGTATCAACATCGAATTGAGGGAGGACAAGATGGCGAACCTTGGGGTCATGCCGACCGAGGTGATTCAGACACTCAATAATCAGAACAAAACGAGTTATGCTGGTTACTATGACAATGGTGACCGCCGTGTCCGAGTGGCTGTGGATGATAAGTTTAACAATGTGGATGACATTGCCAATATGCTCATTCAGGGGCATGACGATGACCAATTTCGTATCAAGGACATCGCTACGGTGGTGAAGACGTATGAACCCACGACACGGAATCAGATGGAATATGACGGGGTGAGGGCGTTGGGCATCAGCATTGCTTGTTCGGCCGACTACGACATTCTGAAAGTGGGGGCAAACGTGGAGAAGACCATTGCGAAGATTGAGGAGCGTTTCCCTGCTGGCGTGGAGTGTCAGAAGGTGTTCTTCCAACCCGAACGTGTGGAGAGTGCGCTCAANACGTTCTTGGTCAATTTGGNGGAGNCGGTAGCGATTGTTGTTGTGCTNCTGGTGTTCTTCNTGGGATGGAGGAGTGGTTACATCATTGGCGCAAGCTTGGTGGTGATTGTGTTTGGCTCTTTCTTGGTGTTGAAGTTCTGCGACGGCACTTTGCAACGTGTGTCGCTGGCGAGCTTTATCTTGGCTATGGGCATGCTGGTGGATAATGCCATTGTGATAGTGGATGGCATCATGGTGGATATTAAGCGAGGAATGCCTCGCATGGAGGCACTCACTTCGATTGGACAGAAGACGGCAATGCCGCTGCTGGGTGCTACGTTGATTGCGATTTTGGCGTTCTTGCCCATCTTTGTCAGCCCTGACACGGCGGGTGTGTATGTGCGCGACCTCTTCATTGTGATTGCTGTGAGTTTGATGCTCAGTTGGGTGTTGGCGTTGGTGCATGTGCCTGTGATGTGTGAGCGAATGTTCAAGAACGTGGAATCTTCGCAGGAGGAAACGGACGAGGTGCTCTATAAAGGAAAGGCGTATGATATGTTGGAGAAAGTGCTGGTGTTTGGTTTGCGACATCGCAAGACGACCGTGGCGATGGCACTGGTGCTGTTGGCTTTGAGTGCTTTCTGCTACAAGTTTGTGAATCAGGCGTTCTTTCCTGACATGGAGTATGACCAACTTTACATGGAGTATAAATTGCCAGAGGGTTATAACTCGACAGAAACGGAGCGTGACCTGACGGAGATTCGTGAACTGCTTATGAAGCATGACTACATCACGCATGTGACGACCTCGGTGGGTGGCACGCCTTCACGCTACAACTTGGTGCGTTCCATTGCTACACCGTCGTTGGCGTATGGTGAGTTAATTATTGACTTCAAGTCACCTTCTGCTTTGGTGGAGCATATTGACGAGTTGCAACAGGAAATCAGCAACTTGTATCCGGATGCTTATGTGAAGTTCAAACGCTACAACTTGATGTTTAAGANGTATCCCATTGNGGCATGTTTCAGTGGTCCTGACCCTGCCGTGCTGNATCAGTTGNTGGATTCGGCTCGTGCCATTGTAGAGGCATCGGACAAGGTGTGCCTGCCTACATCTGACTGGGAACCTCTGGTGCCTGTATTGAGCATCGACTATGACCAAGCATCGGCACGCAACAGCGGATTGACCCGAAGCGATGTGGCTCTCTCGATGATGGCTTATACAGGCGGTGTACCCATTGGCACGTTCTATGATGGCATCAATCCTGAGCACATTTATGTGAAGTGTACGGACGAGGAAGGTAGGAATATCGCAAATTTAGAGAATGCACAAGTGTTTGGGGTACTGCCAAATGTGGGGCAATTTCTGAATCGTGCGACCATGAAGAAGCTGATGGCAGGAGCCGTGACGCGTGAAGAGGTGGTAGAGAACTTGATTCAAACCACACCGCTCAAGCAGGTGTCGCGTGGCATAGACATCAAATGGGAAGAGCCTGTCGTGGTGCGCAACAATGGGGAGCGCACTCAACGCTTGCAGTGCTCCCCGTGCTCTGGTGTGGGTACGGAAGCAGCACGTCAATCTATCGCTGAGAAGATAGAGAGGATTAAGTTGCCAGAAGGTTATTCGCTGACGTGGGAAGGTGAGAAACGTGCCAGCGACCAATCCATGAAGTACCTCTTTAATGGTTTCCCCATCTGCATTGTCATGATGATGATGATTTTAGTGATGCTCTTCAAAGATTATAAGAAACCTGCCATCATCTTCTGCTGCATTCCGTTGGTGATAGTGGGGGTCATTCCAGTCGTGATGCTCACAGGAAAACCTTTTGGCTTTGTCGCGATTGTGGGTGTGTTGGGGTTGATTGGCATGATGATTAAGAACGGCATTGTGTTGATGGATGAGATTACAATGGAGATCTCGCAGGGCATTCAGCCTCGTGTGGCACTGATTCAGAGTGCCAAATCGCGCTTGCGTCCTGTGATGATGGCAAGCCTCACCACCATCTTGGGCATGATTCCACTGGTGCCCGATGCGATGTTCGGTTCTTTGGCAGTGACCATCATGGGCGGCTTGTTTGTGGGTACGCTCATTACGCTGCTTTTCATTCCAGTACTTTATTCCATGTTTTTCAAAGTAAAATGAATAAGAAAGTAATTCTCTTCACNCNGANGTTGGGTGGNTCTGTTGTCGGGATAATGGCACAGCGTCTGACACTCCGTGAGTGTATAGACAAGGCGTTGGAGCATAACAAATCGCTCTCAGCCGCTAAACTGAAATTGGAGCAGACAAGATATGACATGAAGTCGTATAAGGCAAATTTCTTTCCGACCGCAAATCTGATGGCGACGGATTTCTACAGCACGGCTCAGGGAGCAATCAGTGTTGATGGTGGACATTTGCCCATCTACAAGTTCTCGGAACAGGTGGGTGGCTATGTTCCGAGTGTGACGGTGGCTCCAGATGGCAGCTATCGGCTGAACGAATATGCCGATTTTCCGTCNCAGAAGATGAAATGGAAACTCNAAAATGTGNTTATAGGAGGCGTGTCGTTGANGGAGCCTCTTNATGCAGGTGGCAAGATAACAGCGGCATACGAGATGTCGAAGCAGGGTGTGAGCATGGCGGATGAGAACATACGCCTGACAGAAGCGGAAGTAGTGGTCAAGACGCATGAAGCATATTATCTGGTGATACAGGCGAAAGAGTTGGGCGATGTGGCAAGAGCTTATAAGGCAATGTTGAATGAATTGAAGAAGAATGTGGAAGGTGCGTTCCGTCATGGTATGAGCACACGCAACGACATGATGAAGGTACAAGTGAAGCAGAATGAGGCGGAACTCAACATTCAGAAAGCAGACAACGGGTATCGACTTGCTTGTATGAATCTGTGCCATATAACGGGCATGCCATTGGACAGCGAGATAGAGGTAGATGCTTTGAATGCCGATTCACAGAATGATTGGGTAATAGAGGGTGGGGCGGTGAGCAGTCGTCCTGAGGCATCTATCTTGGAGCACAAGACGGAACNTGCTCGCCAAAAGGTGAAGCTTGCAAAGAGNGATTACCTGCCGAATGTAGCTGTCGGAGCTTCTTATACGTATGCTAATGCTGGAGAACTGGCGGGCAAACGCCTTTTGGACGATGGTGCACTGTCGGTGGGAGTTGCAGTGAATGTTCCACTTGATTTCTTTGGCAGTGTGAGCAACAAGGTGCGTTCTACCAAGGTAGCTTATCAGATAGCCCAATTGGAGGAGCAAGACCTCAATGAACAAATGCAACTGGAGTTGTCGCAGTACAGAAACCAGTATGAGGAGGCGCGGACGGAACTGAATCTCTGCAAGATTGCGTTCGAACAGGCGAATGAGAATATGCGTTTGTCAAAACAGCAGTACGAGGTGGGATTTGAAACGCTTTCGGATTATTTGGAAACACAAGCCATGTGGCAGCAATGTAATGCTAATATGGTCAATGCGCGTTGTCAACAGCAGCTGGCGTATGTCAGGTTGTTGAAGGCTGCTGGGATGTTGCGCTAACGCTTGATGCAGATCCAAATAGAATCTTCCGTTCACGCTCTGCAGCTTGGGTCGCCCATGCTTCTGGCACAAATCGCCAATGATGTTTGGGTTGGGGATTGATAATGCCAAGCTCTTTCACATACTCCATGAGGTAACGACGGATGTCGTATTCGCTGATGTGGATGATACGACGGTCGATTTCTTCTTTGGGCAAACCTGCGCCTTTGGTGAGCAGCTCACCACCACCATTGGCGCGATAGGCGGTCATTGCTACAGTGTAAATTTTGTCCATGCAGAAAGGACGCCCATCTTCCATCGTGAAAATACGCACTTTCTCACCTTCTGGTTTGGTAACATCCACTTCATATCGAATGCCTGCGGCAGAGTCAAAATTGAAAATAAAGTTCTTGAAACCCATGCGGTTCGGGTTGCTCTTCATGGGACCGATGAGCAGCATCGGGTCGGTTGGGGTGTGCATCTGTTGTGTCCATGCCGCATAGCTCATTTCTAAATAGTTTTTGATTTCTGCTCCAGTCAGGTGTAGCGTATATAGGTGGTCCTCAAAGCGGTAGAGGTCGAAGAGATTGCTCACCTTGATGTCGCCAGCCTCAATGGATGCGTTGAAAAAGAGTGGGGCACTGAAAGAGATGTCAGCACCACTCACCTTGAGTTGCAAGGACTGAATCAAGTCAATGTAAGCTGAAGAACCGAAATAGGCATCCGTCACATCGACGCGATTGAGAAACGTGCCAATCTTTTGTGTGGCAAATTGTTTGACCTCATGGAATGGGTGGGAAAAGTGCCGTTTGAATGAGGCTGCATGCTGGTTATGGAGCGTGCCAATATAGTTGAGCGCACAATGGACTTCGTGGCTGATTACTTGCCCTTGTGTGTTGAGTTGGAAATCCACATCAACTACAGCCACGTTGTAAGCATAGCAACCAGGATTGATACAAGGTACATTCTTGCCCGTTCGTGTGGTGATTTCTTCCATGTTGCTTGCGTGGTCGTGACCATAAAGGATGAGGTCGAAACCCTCCACATTCTCAGCAGTTTCACGAGTGGCGTTTTCCTTGTATTCGGGAGTGATGATGCCTTCGTCCATNCCCGAATGCATCAGCCCAATCACGAAGTCGGGCTTCNCTTCTTCGCGCACCACCTTCACCCAATGTTCGGCACTCTTGAGGATGTCGTCGAAGTGGAAACCTTGCCATATTTCTTTGGGAATCCAGTGNGGAATGGCAGGTGTGATGAAGCCGATGACNGCGATNTTCAGCCCTTGGCGATAGAAGATTTCATAGGGTTGGAAATAGGGTTCGCCCGTTGCCTGCTTGCGGACATTGGCACCCAACACAGGGAAGTTGCATTCTTCGACATATTTGTCGAAGATGTGCCGTCCCATCTCTATGTCGTGGTTGCCAATTACTGCAACATCATAGCCGATGTAGTTGCAGATGTCTGCCACATGATGGCGTGTGTTTTCACAATGGTTGTTGAAGTAATATGCAGTGGGTTCTCCTTGCAACATATCCCCTCCATCAATCAAAAGTGTGTTACCTGGAGCCTTCTGGACGGCATTGGCAACGAAAGCATGCACTCGCTGGAGACTCCCTTTCCCCCAGTGTTCATGGCGGAAGTCGTATGGAAAGTAGTTTCCGTGTACATCTGCCGTGAAAATGATTTTCAGATGCTTAGTTGCCTCGTTCATAGGTTTTGCAAAGATACAATAAAAAAGTGGAAACTGAAATGCCTGATATGAAAAATGTAAGTTTCCTCTGCCAAACCCTCTATCTGGCATCTTTTTTGTTAGAGGTTTGGATAGAAAAAACAAGAAACTATGGCATTCATTGATTACTACAAAGTGATGGGTGTCCCGAAGGACACTCCACAGAAGGATATAAGGATTGCATACCGCAAGCGTTCTAAGCAGTTCCATCCAGATCTTCACCCCGATGACCCTAAGGCTAAGGCGAAATTTCAGATGCTGAATGAGGCATACGAGGTGCTGAACGATCCAGAGAAACGCGCTAAGTATGACCAGTATGGAGAGAACTGGAAACAGGCAGAGCAGTTTGGAGGCTTCGGCACAGGCGGTGGCAACCCATTTGAGGGCTTTTCGTTCAACATGGGTGGCGAAGGTGGCATGAGCGATTTCTTCCAGCAAATCTTTGGAGGCATGGGTATGGGTGGCGCACGACGCACACGCGCAACACGCCAATCTACTGAGCCGTCTGAAGTGGAGGCGCACGTATCCATAGATGTGTGGACCGCCATACTGGGTGGAGAGCTGATTGTCAGCACTTCGTTCGGAAAGTTCAAGCTGAAAGTAACGGCAGGCACACAACCTGGCAAGAAAGTGCGTCTCAAAGGAAAAGGTGGAACAAAGAGCGACGGTACGCCCAAAGACTTGATTATTGTGTTTGACGTCTCCATCCCTGCCAACCTATCGGAGCGGCAACGCGAATTGCTGGAACAAGCTCGCCGTATATAGTAATTCCTACATACCAAAAGCCCTCCCAAACGTCTATGTTTGGGAGGGCTTTTGGTATGCCGTATGTACGACTAAACGCACACCTTGTATGTATGTTTTCTGTTAGGGTGAACAAAATAAAATGCGCACCCTGCGCGTGTTATTTCGTGCAGGGTGCGCATTTATGCGTGGTCAATCGTTTTGTGTATGTGCCTCTACTTTATGGAATAGGCTGATGAGTGCCGACCCCAGCACTCCTGCACAGAGGGAGCCTAAAAGAACTGCTATCTTGCCTGCAGAACGGAGCATTTCAGTGGTGCTTGGGTCAAATCCGCCAAAAGAGAGGGTATCAACGAAGATTGCCATCGTGAATCCGATACCACCAAGACAAGCTACAGCGAAGAGCATCTTCCACGATGCCCCTTCTGGCATTGCACCCATCTTGAACTTGATGGCTATGAATGAAGCTAGAGTGATGCCGATGGGCTTACCAAANAGAAGTCCGAAGAAGATACCCATGCCGACGAATCCAACACCTTCAAATGGCAGACTTTGAAAAATGTTGAAGAAGCTGATGTCTGGAATGACAACACCTGCATTTGCCAAAGCGAAGATGGGCATGATGAGGAAGTTTACCCATGGATTGAGGGCGTGTTCCAAACGGTATGACATACCGATGGAGTTATTGTTGATACAACTCATGCGACGTAAGCAATGACGCTGCATATCGTTGGGGAAAGGAACGCCAGGTTCAACATCGTTGGCATCATATCGGGCGATACGTGTGAGGTATTTCTTGTTGCTACGGTTGAGATATGAGCGGCTGAAACGCGCATCCATCGGAATCATGAAAGCCATAACGACACCAGACATGGTTGAGTGGATGCCAGAATAATAAAAGAGAAACCATACGACAATAGCGGGGATGAGATAGAATGCCATACGTTTCTCTCCCAACTTATTCATAAGGAAAATCGCACCTAACAGAACAATGGCAATGAAGAGCAGATGGACATTTATCGTACCTCCATAGAAGAATGCCACCACGAGAATAGCTCCCAAGTCGTCGGCGATGGCGAGAGCGGTAAGGAACACCTTTAGTGAGACAGGTACTTTGTTACCCAAAATGGACATGATGCCTACAGCGAAAGCGATATCGGTAGCAGTAGGGATACCCCATCCGCCAGATGTTGTAGTACCGATATTGAAAAAGGTGTAAAAGAGGGCAGGAACTGCCATTCCACCTGCAGCAGCAATGACAGGGAGCATCGCTTTCTTCACGCTTGACAATTCGCCACATACTACCTCTCGCTTGATTTCAAGACCTACTGTGAAGAAAAACACCACCATCAGGATGTCGTTGATGAATTTCTCTACAGTCATGCCTTGTGGGAAGCTGACAGAGAACACATCGTTTTTGATGGTGATAGCCAAATCGGTCTCAAGAAATTCATGGTAGAACTGAGCCGTGAAAGGTAAGTTTGCCAATAGCATGGCAACAATCACGCATGCTAACAGGGTTACACCGCTCGCCCAGGGGCGATGCATAAATGCTTTTTGGGAAATCCCCATAGTATGGAGTCCCTTTGTCCATGTGTAAAGTGGAATGAGTCGCATAAAAATATCTCCTTTTTTATTTAGCTATAAACATTTTATATCAATGATTTCACATAAGNTTTAGGGGTCATGCNNGTTACACGTNTGAAGAAACGACTNANACTGCTTACTGTGGNGAAATGTAATGCATTGCTTGTGTCAGAGAACGAATAGCGATGCACAATTATCAGTGCTTTAGCTTTTTGGATGNCGNNTTCGTCAATCCACTTGGNTGCATTCTTCTGGCTGTAGCTGAGACAGACGAACGAGAGATACTTACTAGAAATCCCCATGAGGTTGGCGTAGTAGTAAACATTGCGTTGCTCATTGGCGTGTTTGTTGAGCAGAGCCAGAAAACGGCAATACATGGTGTACTGACGAGAGTTACTATTACCTTGTAGTAACACAGGGTGGTATTTGTGGATATTGATGTTCTCTATGATGAGCGCATCCATCAAACAACGAACATACATTTCTTTCTGTTTGTAATCGGCACTATTCATGTCGCGCTTCATCTCATGATAGAGTTCGCTCACCTTCTGCATGTGCTCGGCAGAGATAGGAGAGATAAAATGGCGGAGCGACATTCGTGCATTGCTGTAGATATAACCAATGTCTGCATAGATGAGGCTGGACAACTTAGGATACACGATGGTTGCAAAGTACGAAAAATCAACAGAAGCGGATTTGATGAACGTCATGTTCTCTGGCATAATAGTAATCAAATGACCTCTCGATATAGTCGCTTCTTGTTCATTAATGACGAACTGCGCTTGTCCCCGTGTGATGTATATGTTAATCTTCTGATAAATCTTATTGGGCTTTTCACCCAACACCGTGATTAATGAAGTGCTGTCATCGAACGAGTCGAATAGTAACAGCCCGTCTTCGAGAACAGCTGATGGGTTGACATTCTTTTGTGTAAAGACATCAACGTATTCTACATATCTTGTATTATAACTTCCTATTGGATATTGTGTTATCGATGACATGGCTACAATTCTTCCTGTAAGTTCAGTTGATTGAAACTGATAGACTTTATACTGTGTTGCTTGATGTAATCATTTGGTGACATACCAGTGAGACGTTTGAAATACCTTCCAAAGAAACTTTGGCTTGGGAAATGGTATTCTTCACTAATAGTTTTGATGTTGTGTTTGTTGGAATAAAGTGATTGTTTGATGGCAGAAATGATATATTGATCAATCACTTGCGAAGCCGTAAGCTGAGTAAAAGTCTTCACTATAGTAGATAGATACTTGGGAGTAACGTGCATTGCATCGGCATAGTACTGTACAGCTCTTTCTTCCTTGTGCTTCTGATAAAGCATCTGTATAAATTCGTTGAAGAACTTGTTTTGACGATAGTTCTTCATGTGATTGATTATTTCTTCATCTTTCAGATATGACAAACTTTTGACGATATAAGCACTGTAATAAGCACGAAGCGCCATTTCCTTCATGGGGTAATCGGAACGCAAATGTTCTTCCTTGATGCGGCGGTAGCAGGTGAGAAGAGTATCACACTGTTCTTTTGAACAATGAGCATGGCGAAACTGGAATGGATGGGAATGTATCACCTTGTCAAAATCGCTACGTTTGTAGATTTCAGCCATGATATAACTCTGTACCAGGTAAGAATAGAAAATACATCTTGATTCCTTTACTTCTATGTTCATACATGGCATGACTGCCAGATATTCATTGGCTTTGATATCGATAGCGCATCCGCCCACCACTATATGCAAAGTGCCTCTGAGTACAACTATCACATATACATATTCCGAGTTGTAAATCTCAGGACGGGCATGGATCACAGGATCGCCTTTCTCGTCGAGGTTGTCCATGATATTGTATTTCCCCTCAAATGAAGAGAAAAAGCAATTCTGGGCATCATTGGCAGTAATCGTTTGTCCCTTTAATATCATAGTGTAAAGTTGCTTCTTTTTGAATCTTTAGATTCCATGAATTGTCAGTATGCTTTATCCGTAGCTTCGGCTGCGCGCAAAATGAGCGTTGTAGCTCCAATTGTGATGATAGCACCATCCTCCAAATTCACTCTATCCACATCACGCAAGATATCGTTCATGTAAAAAGTACCAGTATCGCTTGGGGCATCGCGCAGTATATATAGTAGTTTCCCTTGCTTATTCTTTTTTACGGTGATAACGCAGTGGAATGTGTCGATGCTGGGGTCTCGTGTTTCAATGGGCTTATTGATGTTTGTCCCTTGTACATAGCGCCCAAACTCATTCTCTCCCAAATCCAATGGTATGACTTGCTTAAAAGCAAAACGGTTTTCCACCACTACAATGCTTCCATAGTCTTGCCGATATGCCTGTTCGTCCAGCGTCTTCTCCTCATGCCGATTAGTCAATTTTGACTTGCCAATGCGAATACCAAACTCCTTTTTGCAATGGTTACAGACGAAAACCAACGATTGCCCGTCTGTGTATTTTGTTTCGTCAAATACAATGTAGTTGTCACATTTGGGGCAACGCACTCTTTTCATCTTTCCCTTCTTTAGTTTAAGTAATTCCTTCCCTTACAATGCTAAAATCCAAGCTTTTGCAAAATCATTGCTTTGCTGACGCAATGACCTCAATGCGGTTTGAGCTTCAGCTTCCGTCTGATATTCAGAATACAGGATACGGCTTACTTTGCCCTCTTTCACATAACGACCTTCTGTCAGTCCGCTTTTTGCCAGACTCTTAATGAACATTTCCGCATTAGTACGTGATACATAGCTGGCAAGCACGATAACATACTTTGGAGCGGTCAAAACAATTTCTGTCTCATTAGATGCTTCATGCTGTTTGGCTACAGAGGGAACAGACTCCTTGGTAGGTGTCATCGGGTTTGTATTCGCCAATGAAGTGGTTTCCGCATCTTCATTAACAGACTTGTTTGCCTTGAATGTTTGGGAATGAATGTCGGTCTCTCCCATTGAAGGAAAGGCAGCCACAACCGTGTCAGTATCGGTGCTGATATTCTTTAGTGCAGGATAGGAGAAGCAGAAGAACAGCACAACGGCAGCAGCGACTGATATGCCGAAATCAAGCCAATGACGGTTGATACGGATAACCATATCACAATGCGTTCCCTTGGATTCGATTCCCAATTCATTATCCGTATTCGTTATTCCCATTGATGATGCCGCTTGCATATTATGCTCTATCTCACGTTCTTTGAGGAGGCGCTGTAATGGCAACATTTCATAAGAGTACAGACCATAGAGCGGGGGTGTGAGAGTTGTGGAATCTTGTGCCGTAAACACAATGTTCTGGTTGAGTCCTTTCTTGAGAACACCCAAGTTTTCCAACTCATATTCCCCCCTCATGTTCAACTCTGTAAGCATATTCTCCAAATCTTGCTCCAGTTGTAGGTTAGCGAAAGGATAAGAGGTATCATAAGCTGCCATGTAGGACTGTACCAATAAACCATCGTTCATCTGCAACTGTGGATTAAACCCGATTGTGCGATAAGGAGGCAGGAAGATATGCTCATCTTCTCTGCTGTATAGTGCATCAGCATAGTTTGCGATGAAGCCTCCTAACCCTGGCACAATTACACAATCATGCTCAAGCAGAAGAAGTTCTATATGGCGTGCTAAAGGAATCATGTTACAAAGTTAAGTGTTTTTTTTCAGACACAAGCCATCCGTGCCGTTTTTCTTATTTTATAATATAAAAACAAAGAAGAGAATAAGCCTTTTCTGCTCTGAATCAGTATCTATTTCTGCCTATAAGGCATAAGAAACGAGCCACATGTTTGTAGCTCGTTTCCATATTCTTTTTGTTTGACAATTCTTATTCAGCAGGAGTCTGATTGCTGGTAGCAGGGAACGAAGGCACGTTTTCTGCATCTGTTGACTGGACAGGTGCGCTGATGTTGATTGGAGCATCCCCAATAGTAGCCTTTGGAACGAAAGCAGCAGAAACAATGCTGAGCACCACCATGGCGACAGCTAACCACCATGTGCCCTTTTCAAGTAGGTCGGTAGTTTTGCGTACACCCATAATTTGGTTGGAAGAGGCAAAGCTGGATGCAAGACCGCCACCCTTCGATTCTTGAATAAGAACGATTCCACACATCAAAAGAGATGCGAGAATGACAAGTACAATAATTAGTGAATACATTTTATTTATTTGAGTAGTTTTAGTTACTATTGATAGTGTCAAGACAAATGTCTTTCACTTGTTTTCTTTCAGAATAATTTCCAAAAGGTTAATTTGTGCTGCAAAGTTAGAACTTTTTTCCGGATTATTCAAAGAAATCTTTCGCAATATTTCCACAGCTTGTTGATATCGGCCTTGTTTAATATAGATGTTCACCATGCTTTCTGTGTAAATCTCCTCTTCCTTGTCCGATAGTTCAGGCGATGTGAATTCCCCGTCGCTCAACTCTTGCATTTCCAGCCGTTGCTTGCCTTTGGTCTCTTCAATGAAGCTGTCAATAAGGTCAGCACCCTTTAATTGTGGGATGGTGGCATCTTCCGTACTCTCATCATTCAAATCTTCCTGTTGGAGCAAGAATGAAGCATAGTCATTGGTGAGGTCTGCCACAGAAGGAACCAAATGCGGTATCTCCTGTCCATCTGTGTCGTTCAGATTTTTTCCCGTCAAAAAGTCATTGATAAGCGAGAGTGTTCGGTTCTCATCGCCTTCGGTTTCAATGCTGACGTTGCATTCCAGAGTAGGTAGTTGGTAGTTCGTGCTTTCTGTGAGGGCAAAAAGTGCTGTCCTGTCGGGCACGAATACACTGGCTTTCCGCAGCTCCATACCAAAGTTCTGTGCATGCAACTTGTACAAATTTGCGACATAAAGCAAACGTACAACTTGAAAGAATGGGTATTTCTCCAACATCTCTTTCAATTCAGGAAGCGTCTCCTCGTTCAACAAGGAAGGGTCTGTTGCCAGTTCTCGGATGTTTATCATTTCATTGATGTAAAGTCGTTTAACTCTCTGTTCACCAGTTTGCTACTGTTGCATTAAATATCTGGTCAACAATGTCGTCTATCATTTCCTGCACCAGCTGTTCCTGCACGGCGGCCAATTGCTGCTTGGCATCATAATCAGCCGTTGCGCTAAAGCGTTTCTCGAAATCTTCCTCATGCTTGGTGTTATTGACAAATCGCACATTAACAGACAATTTCAATTGAACCAATGACGAATATCCATCTGAACTGATGCTTTTATTCGTTTGGCTATATTCCACAATCTCTCCCGATAGCTGTAAGTCACCGCCTCTTTTCAACACTTTCAGCTTCGTCTTTTGAGCAAACTCATCACTCAAAGAGTTGTAGAACATCGACTCCATCGGACTCCACACATAATTGGCACGAATCGGGAATTTGTCTATCGAAATCGAGTGTGTTTTCGTGTAGTCGATGCTTGTGCCTGTGAACTTATAGCTGACGGAACATGCCGTCAACACCGCCACCAGCAGTAAACTCCATGTGATGGTATTTGTCTTCATTGATAGTTTCTTTTTGTCAGATCTCTAGTCCGTAGTCTTTTATCTTTCTGTACAATGTGCGTTCTGAGATGTCCAGCTCATGTGCTGTCTTCTTTCTGTTGCCATTGTTGCGCTTCAGCGAGTCAATGATATTCTTCTTCATCAGTTCCCTGTTCGATAACGGGGTCTCCTCTATCGTTTCCACATCCACATCTTGAATGTTACGGCTCTCGTATGGGGAGTGACTTTGCTGCTGATAACGCTGCTCATTGAGCATATAAGGATGCGGAGGATGAATGGTCGTTGGACGGCCATACTGCATCGGTGCATCCATCATCCCCATATCTGATGCGTCGTTTTCATACATTCGGAAGTTCTCGGCAGGCATGCTCTGCATGGTTCCGATGTTGCTATGTACAAATTCTTTCAGGTCCTTTACCTCTTTGCCGATGCTGGAAAGTAGCTGGAAAAGCATGTCGCGTTCCTTTTCGTAGCTGTGAGAGGCTGAGGCATGCTGCTCTCTGTTTACCCCATGCAACACAAGTCCTGTTTCCCCCTGTGAATCATCCGTCACGCCATAGTTTATCAAAATTTCAGGCGTAATTTCCCTTTCCTTACTGATGATGCTGATTTGCTCCACCAGATTCCTCAACTGACGGATGTTGCCTGGCCACTTATAGCGCAACAGAAGCTCACGGGCATCGTCTGTCAGGCGAACAGGCTCAATGTGGTACTTCTCCGAAATATCGTATGCAANCTTCNTGNATANTAGTTCGATGTCTCGTCCACGCTCTCTCAGTGAANGCATGTTGATCGGGATNGTGTTCAAACGATAGTACAAGTCTTCACGGAACTTACCCTCGCGAATTGCCTTCTGCATGTTCACATTTGTTGCAGCCACAATCCTCACGTTGGTCTTTCTCACCTCGCTTTCGCCCACACGAATATATTCACCTGTTTCCAACACACGCAACAAACGTGCTTGGGTAGCCAAAGGCAGCTCACCCACTTCGTCGAGGAAAAGAGTGCCGTTGTTTGCCACGCCAAAATAGCCCTCGCGGTCATCCAATGCACCCGTGAAAGAACCTTTTTTATGACCGAACAATTCTGAGTCAATAGTGCCTTCCGGCAACGAACCGCAGTTGATGGCGAAGTATTTGTTATGCTTGCGCGCCGAATTGTCGTGAATCAATCTGGGCAACACTTCCTTACCAACACCGCTTTCGCCATATATCAGTACCGAAAGTTCCGTCGGTGCCACCTGAATGGCAATATCAATGCAGCGGTTCAACCCTTCATAGTTGCCCACAATCCCGTAGCGTTGTTTAGCTTGCTGTGTGATTTTATCGTTCATGGATTACCTTCCAAAATCGTGACAAAATTAGCGATTATTCCGTATATAACAATGACTTTTTGTCAGTTTTTTTAATAACGTAGGTCTCTTAATCTTGTAATAAGTAAGGATTGTACAGCTTCTCTCTTCCAATGGTAGTTGCAGAGCCATGTCCGCAAAACACTTTGGTCTTGTCAGGTAACGTGGCGAGTTTTTGCAAACTCAGTATCATGCTTTCCATGCTTCCGCCTTCTAAGTCGGTGCGTCCGCAACTGCCGCAGAAGAGGGTGTCGCCCGAGAAGAGCACGTCATCCGCCTCAGAATAGAAACAGATGCTACCTTGTGAGTGTCCTGGTGTCGTCAACACTTTCAGTGTGGTGTTGCCAAAGGTTATTTCACTGCCATCCAAGAGGGAAGTGCCCAGTGGGGGCAGAGGAGGGTGGGGAATGCTCATGCCAACCACCGAACGTATCTGCTCGTCCATGTGCTCATAGATATACAAATCTTCAAAATTTGCCTCTGGCTTCACCACGAAGTCTCTATGCACGAAAGCGTTGCCCCATACATGGTCGAAGTGCAGATGAGTGTTGAGCAAGTGCTTCACTTGCAGGTTTTGAGTAGCTATGTAGTCCTTTATGTCTGCCCATTCGCTTTCGCTTGAACACCCACAATCAATGATGACCGCCTCTCGTGTATCATCACTCACCACATAGCAGTTCTCACCCAATGGGTTCACCTCAAATATCTTGATATTCATGCTATTTCTTGTTGACAATGGTGACATGTACCACCTTCTTGGTCTGGAAATACTCTTCATCGAAGAAGTGGCTCAGTTCCCACACCGTGGAGATATTCTTCATCGATGCGATTTCGCTGGTCAGTTCACCGCCTTTAAGAGCGATAATACCGTTGGGTACTGCATTGTGTTGTTCCCGTTTGATGTTCTTGCGCGCCACTTTCATCAAGTCCATCATTGGCATGACGGCTCGTGTTACCACAAAATCATATTGTTCCTTGATTTCCTCAGCTCTCGCATGACTGAACTTTACGTTTTTCAATCCGATAGCTGCTGCTACCTCTTGCGCAACTTTCACTTTTTTCCCGACGCTATCGACCAAATGAAACTGTGCATTTGGAAAAAGAATTGCCAAGGGAACGCCAGGGAATCCGCCGCCAGTACCGAGGTCCATTACGGTGGTGTCGTCCTTGAAGTTCACCACCTTAGCGATGCCCAACGAATGCAGCACATGGTGCTCGTAGAGGTTTTGGATGTCTTTGCGAGATATCACGTTTATTTTAGCGTTCCAGTCGTTATAAAGTGCCTCAAGCTGAGCGAATTGCTCAACTTGAAGTGCTGTAAGATGAGGGAAATACTTCTGAATGATTTGCATTTCAAATTTGTTTAATCAGTGAAATTGGTGGTCAAACAAAATCTATCGTTATTGGTGTTGCTCGCGCAGCAAGTCGTTCACCGTCTTCACGGGGTTGAATGTGCCAAGTGGAACTTCCACAAAGATGGTGTTCCAATCGCTCATTGCACCGTTCCACAAGCCTGGCAATTCGAGAGCTTTCAGTTCTTTGCCGTCCTTGCTCTTATTGGAAATAAAACCCGTCTGATGGTCAACATACTTTGTGAGGTCGAACTTGTTGCCTTTGTAGTCTTTCACTGCGCACACAAGGTCAACGGGGTTGAAGTGAGTGCCATTCTGGAACATCTTCAAGTATTCGGTGTTGTTGGTGTCAATCTGACTGCTTTCGAGAATTTGCAGGTTAATAGTGCCATCCTGATTGTAAGCCAAGAAAGGACCACCGCCAGGTTCGCCCACATTCTTAACCATGCCGCACACGCGCATCGGTCGGTTCAGTTTTTTCTTTAGATAGATAGCGAGTTCGGCATCCTCCAACTCTTTCAGTTCGGGATTACGGCATGAGAGTTCATCGCGTAAGAAACGAATGATATTTTCTAATTGTGCATGGGTATATCTGCCGCTGTCGAGCAGTTCAAGATACTCGAACGCCTTTTTCTGCTTGCTCACCAGCAAACCTGCAATAAGTTTCTTGTATTCAACGGTTTCTGCCTTCAAACGGTCAGGCACCACGTTGTCGATGTTCTTGATGAAGATGATGTCAGCATCCAAGTCGTTCNAGTTCTCANTCAGCGCACCATGANCGCCCGGACGGAACAAAATCNTGCCATNCTTGCCACGGAATGGTGTGTNGTCGGGATTGGCAGCCACCGTATCGGTGCTTGCCTTCTGCTCAGAGAAACTCACTGCATACTTCACACCGAACCTCGCCTCGTACTTTGGATCAACCTCTGCCACCAATGCCTCGAACAATGGGCGGTGCTCAGGGCTTACCGTGAAGTGAACCGTCACTTGACCGTTCTTGCCACCAGCATAGAGCGCACCCTCCACCAAATGTTCCTCCACTGGTGTACGGGCACCATCCTCGTATTTGTGGAACTTCAAAAGCCCCTTGGGCAATTTGCCGTATGCAAGACCTTCTTCGCCCAACAGCGTGGCAACAGCGGTTTGGAGGTCCTCGTCACCACCATTCTTATTGATAGCTGCTTTCAAGTCATCGAAAAACGCGAACTGAGCAAGGTGGTTCTCATACTTCTGAATAAACTCCGTTTTCTCTCCATTATCGAGGAACTCAAACAGGTTCTTGAACATGCGGCTGGCAGCACCCGATGCAGGCACAAACTTCAGCACCTTGCCCGAACCATCCAAATAAGCATCCCATGCAGCGAGATAGTCCTGTTTCTCCACCTCCGACGGAATCGTAATGCCACAGTCTGGCAATGCAGCTCCTGCCAGTTTCAGCCATGGAAATCCCGTCTTAAAACACTCCAACTGCGCATTCAGTTTCTCTTCCGAAATTCCTTTCTCTTCCAGAAATTCCTTGTCTTCTTGTGTAAGCATGATAATGTTCGTTTTAATAGGTGTTGAATCGTTTTCAAAGTCCAAAGGTACAGAGAAAAACTGAAATAACCATGTCTTCTTCGCATTATTTGGCAACAAACAGTACTTTCTTATCCCAAATCTGCGGTCTTCCTCTGCATTTTATATGTTATGCTACACTTTCAAAGAACCGCATCCCAAAACAAAAAGAGTCTCACAAACTGCTGTTTGCAAGGCTCTTCGGTGAGNGTGNAGGNTGGNGCTCGAACCCACGACATTCANAACCACAATCTGACGCTCTAACCAACTGAACTACATCCACCATGTAGAGGTTGTTCCTCTTTTGCGAGTGCAAAGGTAGGGAGTTTTCTTGAATTGACCAAATAAAAAAGCGAAGAAAATTGAGAATCGTCACATTTTTTCTTCGCTTGGTATAATTATCTTCTTTGTAAGCCCTCGTTTTCGTTCTTGCATTGCGTGCCTTGAAGCAAGAACGGAGCTTTACAGGGATACGAAAAGCTTATTGGTAAAACTCCTTGCGGCCAGCACTGAGGGTGTTCTTCATCAGCGAGCAGATGGTCATAGGGCCAACGCCTCCTGGTACAGGGGTGATGAACGAACATTTGGGTGCTACATGCTCGAAATCTACGTCGCCATTGAGACGGAAGCCTGACTTACGGGTAGGGTCAGGCACACGGGTAGTGCCCACGTCGATGATGACAGCACCTTCCTTCACCATGTCGGCTGTCACAAAGTTGGGCTTGCCGATGGCTGCGATGATGATGTCAGCTTGTAGGCATTCCTCCTTCAATGTCTTCGAGCGGCTGTGGCACACGGTCACTGTGGCATCGCCATACTGCTTCTGCATCATCAGCTGTGCCATAGGCTTGCCGACAATGTTGGAACGACCGAGAACTACACACTTCTTGCCGCTTGTCTCAATGTTGTAGCGTTTCAGCAGGGTGATGATACCCAGTGGGGTAGCTGAAACATAGCAGGGAAGCCCAATCGCCATACGTCCCACATTGATGGGGTGGAATCCATCCACATCCTTGCGGTAGTCAATGGCTTCGATGATTTTCTGTTCTGAGATATGCTTCGGCAAGGGGAGTTGCACGATGAAGCCATCCACATCGGCATCATTGTTCAGTTTCTCCACTTGTTCCAGCAGGAACTCCTCTGTGATGTCGTCCTCAAAGCGGAGCAGGGTAGAGGTGAAGCCGCAAGCCTCGCACGCCAGCACTTTGTTCTTCACATACGTCTCGCTGCCACCGTCGTGCCCCACGAGGATGGCTGCCAGATGTGGGCGTTTGCCCCCCGCATCCACGATTCTCTTCACTTCGTCTGCTATCTCAGCCTTGATGGCTGCCGCTGTTGCTTTTCCGTCTATCAGTTGCATGATTTCTGTAATTTTTCTTTAGAACTTCGGCATTCCCTTCATGCCTTTCATTCGCTGCATCTGCGCCATCGCCTGTGCCATCTTGGGGCTGGTCATCTGACGCATCATCTTGCGCATTTGCTCAAACTGCTTCGTGATGCGGTTCACCTCATCAATCGAGTTGCCCGAACCCTTTGCAATACGCATCTTGCGTGACATATTGATGCACTCAGGGTGTTCACGTTCGTATGGAGTCATCGAGCCAATCATTGCCTCCACCGACTTGAAAGCGTTGTCATCAATATCGACATCTTTGAGAGCTTTGCCCACACCAGGAATCATCGACGCCAAATCCTTAATGTTACCCATCTTCTTGATTTGGTTGATTTGTCCGAGGAAGTCGTTATAGTCAAACTTGTTTTTGGCAATTTTCTTCTCCAGTCGCTTGGCTTCTTCCTCGTCAAACTGCTGCTGGGCGCGCTCCACAAACGACACGATGTCGCCCATGCCGAGGATGCGGTCAGCCATGCGTTCGGGATGGAATACATCAAGAGCCTCCATCTTCTCGCCCGTACCAACAAACTTGATGGGCTTCGTCACTACCGTGCGGATAGACAGGGCTGCACCGCCACGGGTGTCGCCGTCCAACTTCGTGAGAATCACACCGTCAATCTCCAAACGCTCGTTGAAAGTCTTTGCCGTGTTCACAGCGTCCTGACCAGTCATCGCATCCACCACGAGCAACGTCTCGTTCGGATTGACAGCCGCCTTGATTTGCTCTATCTGTACCATCAGTTCCTCATCAATCGACTGACGACCAGCGGTGTCGATAATCACCACGTCATTTCCCTTCGCCTTGGCTTCGCGAATGGCATTCTTCGCCACGGCAATCGGGTCAGTTGCACCTTCCTCCAGATAGCAAGGCACCTGCACTTGCTCAGCCAGCACACGCAGCTGTTCCATAGCCGCAGGACGGAACGTGTCACACGCTGCGAGCAATGGCTTCTTGTAGTTCTGTGTTTTTAACCGCAGTGCCAGCTTGCCCGACATGGTTGTCTTACCAGCACCGTTCAAGCCCGCCATCAAGATGATTGTTGGGCGTCCCGTCAGGTTCAGTTCCGTGGCTTGACCACCCATCAGTTCTGCCAGCTCGTCATGTACAATCTTAACCATCATCTGACCCGGTTTCACCGCGGTCAGCACGTTCTGACCCAGTGCTTTCTGCTTTACCGTGTCGGTGAACGTCTTGGCAACCTTATAGTTCACGTCGGCCTCCAGCAGTGCCTTCCGCACGTCCTTCAGCGTTTCCGCCACATTGATTTCGGTGATTTTGCCTTCACCCTTCAGTATCTTGAAAGACCGTTCAAGCCTTTCGCTCAAGTTTTCAAACATATCTATTTCTTCTTTATTCCTATATATATAAAATAAGCCACAATCGCCACCACAATCACGATGGCAGCAATGCCGATGATGTGCGAGTAGTGGGCGATGATGTCAATCAGTTCCTGCTTCGGCATGGTCGAGTGGAAAGCCGCGCCGATGCCCACCAAGATGGTGTTCCAAAGCCCAGCACCCAAACAGGTGTAGAGACAGAACGAAGCCAAGTTCATCCTCGCCAAGCCGGCTGGAATGCTGATGAGCTGGCGGATGGCAGGAATCATGCGACCTATCAGCGTGGAGACAGCCCCGCGCTTGTCGAAATACGCCTCTGCTTTCTCCACCTTCGCCGCATCAATCAGACAGAGGTGTCCAAAACGGCTGTTGGCAAACGCATACACAATGGGACGACCGAGAGAGTAGGCGAGTCCGTAGTTCACCAGCGCACCAATCAGTGCCCCCAGCGTCCCACACAGAATAATCATGAGATAGGACATTTCGCCAGTTTCTGCCGCCATATAGGCTGCTGGAATCATGACCACCTCTGACGGGAAAGGTATAAACGAACTCTCAATGGCCATAAACAAGACGACCCAACCATAATTGAGGTTGTCCAACGCTCCATTGGTGAGATTGAGGATGATTTCTTCCATAACGAGTGCAAAGGTATAAAAAATAACTGATAATCGACCATCACCGCTTGACAATTCGCTTTTCAGCAGGAGAAAAACCGCTGATTCCAAAAAAAATGCGCATGATTTGAAAAAAAGGCCGATTAAAAATTGTCGGTTGCCAATTATTTCATACCTTTGCACTCGCTTAACGAAACGGGTAAGTCCTATACGGCCAGCTCCCTCGGAATCCCCCCAGGGCTTGACCGCAGCAAGGGTACTTGGTTGTAGCGGCGCGATGTAGTTCGCTTACCCACCCGCCTCTTTAGCTCAGTTGGCCAGAGCACGTGATTTGTAATCTCGGGGTCGTTGGTTCGAATCCGACAAGAGGCTCAAAAGTAGAGGGAGAAGGCATACAGCTTTCTCCCTTTTTTATATACCTATTATTATATGGAGCAACAAAAAGACATCCAGCCTTGGGAAACGGTCAGCACCGAATATCTCATTCGCCGTCCTTGGCTCACCGCCCGTCGCGACGTGCTGCGCATGCCCGACGGCACCATGGTGCCCGAATACTATGTGCTTGAATATCCCACATGGATAAACATCATCGCTATCACCACCGATGGTCAGTTCGTTCTTGTTCGTCAGTATCGCCACGGACTTGGCATTGTCGAGTACGAACTCTGTGCAGGCGTGATGGATGCCTCCGACGCTTCACCTCTCGAAGCCGCCAAACGTGAACTGCTCGAAGAGACAGGCTATGCTGGGGGCACTTGGACGGAATACACCACGCTCTCGGCCAATCCCACCTCCCACAACAACATATCTCATACCTTCATTGCCAAAGGGGTGGAACGTGTCTCGGGGCAACACCTCGACGAGACCGAGGAGATTACCATCCACCTCTTCACCCAAGAGCAACTCATCGACCTGCTTCGCAAAGACCGGCTGAAACAGGCACTCATGGTTGCCCCCCTCTGGCGGTACATTGCCGAGAACCATCTGATTTAACGTCATTCCATGCCCGCTCTTACCGATATCCGCCAGCAAGTCCTCGCCTCCACCTGCATCACCGAGTTCCAGCGTCGTGTCTATTTGGAGTTACTCCGTGTGCCCAAAGGCGAGACCGTCACCTATGGCGAACTTGCCCGTCGCATCGGCTGCCGCAGTGCCCAAGCCGTCGGACAAGCACTGCGTCGCAACCCCTTTGCCCCCGATGTTCCCTGCCACCGGGTCATTGCTGCCGATGGCTCCCTCTGTGGCTTCAACGGCAAGCGCACGGGAGAAATGATTGAGAAGAAACGAAAACTGTTGGAAGCGGAACAAGGGAAGTCCCATTCCTGACACACCCACATTTCGATTCATGTTCCTTTCACCAGCGGAACTGCTATTCCCTCGCAACGGAAGTCGTTCATAAGTTGCGAACAATTATTCATAAGTTTGGAACAAATATTCATAACTTACGAATAATTGTTCATAACTTATGAATAACCAAATTTGTTTGACTGCGTTTCCAAGCCCATCCTCGCAAATTTTTCCAAGATTTGTTGCAAAGGTTTGGAAAAGTTTGTATTTTTGCAATCGGTTCGGGGGAGAAATCCCGATTCTAATAAAGCATTCGCTATTATTTCGCGTTCAGCCAAAAGCCTCGGAAACTTTTTGGGAATAACGTAACACAGAAATAATATGTGGAGGTGTTCGGTATGGACATCTTTCTCATCTACTTATAGCAATGTATTCACGCTCTCAGCGTGATGCATTTTTGTTTAGATGAGTGAGGTTCCATTCCGAGGCTGAACGCAAATAAGGTGCATCACGCCTTTTTGTGTCTTGGCGTGATTGATAGTTGGTGCTTCTAAAACTATCAATCAATATGGCTAACAAAAATCTGAATGCAGCTAAGACAGCTAAAAAAGACGAGTTTTACACACAGCTTGCCGACATTGAATGAGAGTTGCAGCACTATTGGCAGCACTTCCAAGGGAAGACTGTGTTGTGCAACTGCGACGACCCATACGAAAGCAACTTCTTCAAATACTTCGCTTTACGATTCAATCAGTTAGGATTGAAGAAATTGATTTGTACATGTTATGACGGTTCCCCCGTGGCTGGCACTCAGTTTTCATTGTTCTCAATCGACTCACAAGGCAACGAGAAAAAGACAGCATACAAAGTGGAGATTACGGAAGTCTCAGATACAAACGGTGATGGGGCAATCGACTTGACTGATGTTGAACATTTGATTCAGAATAACAAGAATGTATTATCGACACTGCATGGCGATGGGGATTTCCGTAGTCAAGAGTGTATAGAACTTCTGAAAGAAGCTGACATTGTGGTGACAAATCCACCATTCTCGTTGTTTAGAGAATATATTGGGCTGTTGATGGAGTATGGAAAGAAGTTTTTGATTATTGGTAATCAAAATAACATAACGTACAAAGAAATTTTTCCACTGCTAATGGCTGACAAGGTTTGGCTTGGGTATAAATCAGGAGACATGGCTTTTAGGGTTCCAGAAGATTATGAACCAAGAGAAACACGTTATTGGCAAGACGAAACAGGGCAGAAATGGAGAAGTTTTGGAAACATCTGTTGGTTTACGAATCTTGACCACAATAAGCGTCATGAAATGTTAGATTTGATATGCCGCTATTCATCCGACGAGTATCCTACTTATGATAACTACAATGCCATAAATGTGAATCGGGTTGATGACATCCCGTGTGATTATGATGGTGTTATGGGAGTTCCTATTACTTTTCTTGACAAATACTCACCTGACCAATTTGATATTCTAAATGCGAATGATTATAGAAAAGATGATTCTATCCCAATGAAACCACATGGTCTCATCAAAGATAAAGACGGAGCAATCAAAGGGAAACCAACATACGCACGAATCCTCATCCGTAACAAACACCCTCAAAAATAGAAACCTTATGATGACAATCAAGCAAATCGAAGTGACCGTAGGTGAAATCACCCATGACTACATCAACAACGACGAATTGGGCGNTCGNGGTTATGGAGGTCGCCTCGACATCCGTCCACCTTATCAACGTGAGTTCATCTACAACGAGAAGGAACAGCAGGCGGTCATCAACACCGTCTTGCACAATTACCCTCTGAATGTGATGTACTGGGTGAAAAGGAGCGACGATGCGGAATGCCCTTATGAAGTGATGGACGGGCAACAGAGAACGCTCTCGCTCTGCGAGTATGTGGCAGGGAAGTTCAGTTTTGACTTCAAAGCATTCTTCAACCAACCCCAAGACGTGCGGAGGAAGATCCTTGAGTACAAGTTGACGGTGTATGTCTGCGAAGGGGAAGCCTCGGAGAAATTGGAGTGGTTCAAAACCATCAATATAGCAGGCAAACCACTCAACGAGCAGGAGATAAACAATGNCATCTTTGCAGGACCGTTTGTCAGTGATGCCANACGGCATTTCGCGAAGACGANCTGCGGTGNTCAACGATTGGGAAAGGACTTGGTGATGGGTANGCCTATCCGTCAGGACTTCTTGAAGAAAGCCCTCGAATGGATGGCTGCCCACGAGACACGGATGGGCAAGCGGCAAAGCGTGGTCGGCTATATGTCTGAGCATCAGCACGACCCCAACGCCAACAACCTGTGGGCATACTTCCAAAACGTACTCAATTGGGCTATCATGAACTTTGAACAGAAAAAGTTCAAGCGAATCATGAAGGGGCTTGACTGGGCAATGCTCTACGACAGCTACCACGAACAAACGCTTGACTCTGTGGCACTTGCCAAACAAATATCAGCTTTGATGCGTGACAGCGAGATACAGAAGCAAACGGGCATCATCCCCTACGTCTTGACTGGCGATGAGCACTATCTTGACCTGCGCGCTTTCCCCGAAGACATCAAGCTGGCTGTGTGGGAGCAGCAGCACCACATCTGCCCCCACTGCGGTAAGGAGTTCGATTTTGAATTTATGGAGGGAGACCACATCACTCCTTGGCGCGAAGGTGGACGCACCGCCATCGAGAACTGCCAAATGTTGTGCCGAGAATGCAATCGCAGGAAGGGAGGCAGATAACCCTTTTTATTATAAGTGTCTCTTGTCTTGCCACATGAAAGAGGAAGAGCCGAAAAACATGAAGATGTTTTGTGGTTCAAAGTAAAACCTGTATCTTTGCAAACTTAAAAAGTGATGTGCAATGATACATTTGGACAAACAACAGGCATGCGAGAAGTTTGAGTCGTTGGACAGCATCGGGTTCATCCAATGGGTGACAGATGGATATCTGGCGGCAATAGGTGGTGGGCTGACGGCAGAGAACATGGAGATGCTGAGTGCTGAACAGCATGCGGTGTTGTGCTATAGGTATGTGCTGGACGAGGTGATGGAGGGCGGATTTATTCAGTTGATTCTGAATGGATATGCGCCATACGTGTTGGAAGGACCGTTCCCAATGGTGGTGAAGAAGGAGTGGGGAGTGGACGAACGGGAGAAGACGATGAAAGGCTTTTCTAAGCTGTTGTATGAGGTGAAGAAACAATACCACAAACACCAAGAGGAGTTGTCGAAGGATATGAGTGATGAGGATTTCATGGCACTGTATGAGCAACTGGAGGACTTGAACGAGTTGGGCGATGACTTCTTGGACAAGCATCAGGAGGACGTGACTCCAGCGGTGGCAAAGATGATTGCGGAGAATTGGGATAAGTATATGTAAGCTTATGGCAAAGACAAAGATAGCGAAGAACCAACAGGTGAACATCAAGAACAAGAGGGCATCGTTTGACTACGAGTTCGTCGATACTTTCACAGCTGGCATTGTNTTGACGGGGACGGAAATCAAGAGCATCCGTGCGGGCAAGGCGAGCTTGGTGNACACATACTGCTATATCAATAATGGTGAGATTTGGGTGAAGAATATGTATGTGGCACTCTATTCGGAAGGCTCGTACAACAACCATGTAGAACGCAGAGAACGGAAGTTGCTGCTGAACAAGAAGGAAATCCGCAACTTGCAGGATGACACGAAGGCTCCAGGCTTCACCATCGTGCCTGTCCGTCTGTTTATCAACGAGAAAGGGTTGGCAAAGCTGGTTATCGCATTGGCACGAGGCAAGAAAGAGTATGACAAGCGTCAATCCCTGAAGGAGAAAGAGGACAGAAGGGAAATGGACAGGGCGAAGAAGAAATACATTTGAAGCACAGAATGAACACATTACACGACATAATTAAACAGCGGATACTGATTCTGGACGGTGCGATGGGCACGATGATTCAGCAGTATGATTTGCAGGAAGAGGATTTTAGAGGTGACCGTTTTAAGGATGTGGCAGGGCAGATGAAGGGCAACAATGACATTCTGTGTCTGACACGTCCCGATGTGATTGCCGACATCCACAGGAAGTATCTTGATGCAGGTGCAGACCTTATCACCACGTGTACTTTCTCGTCTCAACGAGTGTCGATGGCTGATTATCAGGTGGAGGACAATTGCCGTGAGATGAATTTGGCTGGTGCGAGGCTCGCACGTGCATTGGCAGATGAATATACTGTACGAACTCCTGAGAAACCTCGTTTTGTGTTAGGCGATGTAGGACCGACAAATAAGGCGTTGAGCATTTCACCTGATGTGAACAATCCTGCCTTGCGAAGTCTGACGTATGATGAGTTGGTTGATGCCTATGTGGAGCAGATGGAAGCACTGATAGAGGGTGGGGTGGATGCTTTGCTCATCGAGACCATTTTCGATTCGCTGAATGCGAAAGCTGCCATTTATGCGGCAGAGAAAGCGATGGAAGCTGTTCAAAGGCGTGTTCCATTGATGCTTTCCGTCACAGTGAGCGATACGGCAGGGCGTACATTGTCAGGGCAGACATTGGAGGCGTTTTTGGCAAGTGTACAACATGCTGACATCTTCTCTATCGGATTGAACTGCTCGTTTGGTGCGCGGCAACTCAAACCTTTCTTGAAGGCTTTAGCCGAGAACGCACCATATTATATATCAGCACATCCCAATGCAGGGCTGCCTAACTCTTTGGGACTCTATGACCAAACGCCTGAAATGATGGCGGAGCAAATGAGGGAGTATGTAGAGGAGGGATTGGTGAATATCATTGGTGGTTGTTGTGGAACGACCGAAAAGTTCATAGAGTGTTATCCTGCCCTCGTGGAGGGAAAGAAGCCCCATGTACCTGCCGAAAAGCCAGCGACCTTATGGCTGAGTGGCTTGGAACTGCTGGAACTCACGCCTGAACGCCGTTTTGTGAATGTGGGCGAACGTTGCAATGTGGCTGGCTCACGCAAATTCCTCCGTCTTATCAACGAAAAGAATTACGACGAGGCACTCTCCATTGCCCGAAAGCAAGTGGAGGATGGTGCGTTGGTGCTTGACATCAATATGGACGATGGACTTTTGGATGCGAAACAGGAGATGGTGACATTCCTGAACCTGTTGATGAGTGACCCCGACATCTCAAAAGTTCCGATGATGATTGATTCGAGTGACTGGGAGGTCATCAAAGCTGGTTTGAAGTGCGCGCAGGGAAAGAGCATCGTGAACAGCATTTCGCTGAAAGAGGGCGAAGAGAAGTTCCTTGAAAAGGCTCGTGAGATAAAACGACTGGGGGCTGCCGTGGTGGTGATGGCGTTTGATGAACAGGGGCAAGCTACGACCTATGAACGGAAGATTGAAATATGCGAACGTGCCTACCACCTGCTGGTGAATAAGATTGGCTTCAATCCCTTTGACATCATCTTTGACCCCAACGTGCTGGCTGTAGCTACAGGTATGGAAGAGCACAACAATTATGGTCTCGACTTTATTCGTGCTACTGAATGGATTCGCAAGAACCTGCCTGGCGCGCATGTATCAGGGGGCATGAGCAATCTGTCGTTCTCGTTTCGTGGCAACAACTACATCCGTGAAGCGATGCACGCCGTATTCCTCTACCACACCATTGCGGTAGGGCAAGATATGGGAATCGTCAATCCGGCCACGCAGGTACTATACAGCGATATTCCCAACGATGTGCTGAAAGCGATTGATGATGTGTTACTTAATCGTACCTCAGAGGCCACTGAAAATCTGATTGAAATTGCAAATCGAATCAAAGCAGAGAAGGATGTTGAGAAAGAAGCACTTAAAAGCGGAGGTGCGACACCAAAGAGCCATATTGAAGATTGGCGGAACGGCACAGTGGAAGAGAGGCTGAAGTATGCCTTGGTAAAGGGTATTGGCGACTATCTTGAGAGCGATTTGGACGAGGCGGGGAAGTTGTACGCCAACCCTGTCGAGATTATCGAAGGTCCATTGATGGATGCCATGAACACGGTAGGCGAACTGTTCGGCAGTGGCAAGATGTTTCTTCCGCAAGTGGTGAAAACGGCACGAACGATGAAGAAGGCTGTGGGCATTCTCCAACCGCTGATTGAGGCGAGTCGTTCTGAAGGTGCGCAGAAAGCAGGGAAAGTACTCTTGGCAACAGTCAAAGGAGACGTACACGATATTGGCAAGAACATCGTAAGTGTTATCCTTGCCTGCAACAACTACGAAATAATAGACTTGGGGGTTATGGTGCCCACTGACACGATTGTCGATAAGGCTATTGAAGAGAAGGTCGATATCATAGGGCTTTCGGGGCTCATCACACCATCGTTGGAAGAGATGGTGAATGTGGCACGCGCTCTTGAAGAGCGTGGCGTCGGCATCCCCATCATGATTGGTGGCGCAACAACCAGCGAACTGCACACGGCACTGAAGATTGCTCCTGTGTATCATGGTCCTGTCCTCTGGATGAAAGACGCTTCGCAAAATGTGATTGCCAGTGCGAAGTTGCTGAATCCAGATACTCGTGCAGAACTGACTGACGAACTGGACAAAAAATATGCCGAACTCCGCACTGAAAAGTCAGAAAGGGAGTTCGGCATGGTCAGTTTGGAAGAAGCACGAAAGAGAAAGCCCAACTTCTTTAATTAGTCGATACTCTTTGCTTCGTTCCACCAAGCATCCATTTGTTCCAAGGTCAGGTCTTTCAGGTCCTGACCTTTTTCTTTTGCTTTCGCCTCTACGTAGTTAAAGCGATGGATGAATTTCTGGTTAGTGTGTTCAAGGGCATTGTCGGGGTTGATTTTGTAGAGGCGTGCAGCATTGATAAGGCTAAACATCACATCACCGAATTCTTCGGTAGCATGTTGTTTGGCGATGACCTTGGCTTCCTCTGATTCAGCTTCATTGTAGCGTTGTTCCGTCTCCGCTTCAAATTCAGCAATCTCTTCTTTGACTTTCTTCCAAACGTCGCGGCGTTCCTCCCAGTCAAAGCCTACATTACGAGCCTTATCCTGAATGCGGTAAGCCTTGATAAGGGAAGGAAGGGCATCTGGTACACCCGAGAGGACTGTCTTATTGCCATCTTTTTCTTTAGTTTTGATTTGTTCCCAAGTTTGACGCACCTCGCTGGCGGTGTTTGCCACAGCGTCGCCATAAACATGAGGATGACGGAAGATGAGTTTGTTGCAGAGTTTGTGGCACACATCAGCCATATCGAATGCTCCTTTCTCTTCTCCAATCTTCGCATAGAAGACTATGTGGAGCAACACATCGCCGAGTTCCTTGCAGATATTGATGTTATCGTTCTTAATGAGCGCATCACAGAGTTCATAAGTCTCTTCGATGGTGTTGGAACGCAACGATTCATTGGTCTGTTTTCTGTCCCACGGACACTTTTCACGGAGTTCGTCCATCACATCCAGCAAACGACCGAAAGCCTCCATTTTTTCTTGTCTTGTATGCATTTCTTCTTATAATAATAATGTATATCACAATTTTTCTGCAAAGGTACGAATTTTCCCTTAAAAATATTTGTGAGAAAAGAGAAATAACGCTACCTTTGCACTCGCAATTGATAAGGGAGTGCCTTTAGCGAAGGAGAAACACACCGAGTCAAGACAATTCAGAACACACGGTTCCGGAAGGATGGGTGAGTGGCTGAAACCACCAGTTTGCTAAACTGACGTACGGGTTTACCGTACCGGGGGTTCGAATCCCCCTCCTTCCGCAACTATTCTGAATATGGCGCTTTCGTCTAGCGGCTAGGACACATGCCTCTCACGCATGGAACACGAGTTCGATTCTCGTAGGCGCTACATAATTATTTGCAAATGGTAACATTTGGCGCTTTCGTCTAGCGGCTAGGACACATGCCTCTCACGCATGGAACACGGGTTCGATTCCCGTAGGCGCTACAAAAGGAGAAGGAGGAGTCTACGGATTCCTCCTTCTCCTTTTGTTTTTTGTATAGATACATCAAAGATTATTTGCCAGCATATCACCATTGAATACACTGAAAAACAATGGCAGGCTGTCAATGTTTATAGTACTCATGAAATACCTTTACTAATTTTACGTACTTTTTATTTACACAAAAACAGAGAATCCATGAGAAGGAGAATTCTACCCGACAGGTGCGCCACCCGAGTTGAGTGGGGCGACGCTATCCGTGAGGGTGTATAAGAGTTTTGTTTGACATGAGCACCCGAATATCAGACAAAAAAAAAAATTTGGCAATAAGTTCA
>WFMB01000121.1 GCA_009177185.1 Bacteroidales bacterium | reverse complement strand
GTAGGCTATCAGTTTGCCGACAACGACGGGGTGGAAAAGTGTTCATTGTTTCGGAGTGTTCATGACTGAGAATGTGGAGGTGGGATATGTTCTCTTTATTGTATACAAAAGCGTCAGGGCGACCCTCGATTGAGGGTCGCCCTGACGCTTTTGTATGGTTGTTATCTTGGTTTATGCTTTTTCTAACAGCACCACGGCGTAGGCACTGATGCCTTCTTCGCGTCCCGTGAAACCGAGCTTCTCGGTGGTGGTGGCTTTGATGGATATGTCGTCAATGTCTATGTCCATGACCTGAGCGAGTGTTTGCTGCATGGCTGGAATGTGCGGATTGAGTTTGGGGTGCTCGGCGCAGNCGGTGGCNTCGANGNTGCNGATGGTGTAACCNTTGGTGGNGACAATCTCCAGTGTCTTGCGGAGGAGTATCTTGGAGTCGATGTTCTCGAACTCGTTGCCCTTCTTGGGAGGGAAGTGGTAGCCGATGTCACGCATATTGGCGGCACCGAGAATGGCGTCGCAGATGNCGTGGATGAGGACATCGGCATCGGAGTGACCGAGCAAGCCGTGGGTGTGCTCTATCTTGATGCCGCCGAGCCACAGGGGGCGGTCGGCTACGAGTTGGTGGACATCATAGCCAAAGCCAATACGTATCTTCATAGGAGCTTATCTTCTTCTCTTCTTGCCCATCAGGTCGTTGATGCCGTCCATGTCGAATGCCAACGAGAAGCGGAGGGTTTGGTCGAGTGGGTTGCTTTGTGAGGCGGAAATGACGTAGCTGGCATCGAGCGAGAAGACGTTCATTTTGAAGCCTGCGCCCACGGTGTAGTATTTGAGGTTGCCCTTGTTGGGGTGCTGGTAGTGATAACCTGCGCGGAGGAAGAACTGGTTGTTGTAGGCGTATTCCAAACCTGCGCTCCATTGGATTTCTTGCATCTCTTCCTTGAAGCCGTTGGGGGCGTCGTGGAAGGACTTGAAGATGCCGCTGATGGGCGATACATTATAGTAGCCTTCACCTTCGAGCCATGTGCGGTAGTCGCCATAGTATTGGCTGGTGTTGTATGCTTGCTCGCGTTCGTCGGGTGGCAGGGTCTCTACAAACTGGTCGAAGGTGGGACGGGTTGGTATCAGCAGTTTGTTTGCATCGGCTGCGATGGTGAGGGTGTTGTATTCATCGAAAGGAACGAGGAGCGACATACCGAAACGTAGGTTGGTGGGGATGAACTCGGAGGTGTTGCCNCTATCATAGGAAANCTTGGNACCGATNTTGTTGNTGTTAAGNCNCCAACCGAGCTGTGATTCGTGACCGCCGAGGTTGATGTAGCCGTTGTGGTAGAGGGCGATGTCGGCAGCAAAGGCTGAGCCGGGAGAGGTCTCGTCGTCACCTTTATAAGCAAGGTCTGAATAGATGTAGCGCAGGGCTACGGCAGCCGAGNATGTCTCGGAGAGCNTGCGTGAGNAGGCGAGGTCAATGGCCATCTCATAGNGCTTGAAGGTAAGGTCCTCATTCTCCATCTGCACTNCACCCAGCGNNAAGTANCGGAGCGAAGCGGACANGGCGTCGTAGTCGCCAAGGCGGTAGTAGCCTGTGATGTTGGNGAGGNNGATGTCGTTGACCAGTTGGCGGAGCCAAGGGGTGTAGTTGAGTGACACGCCAGAACGGCTGATGCAGAAGGGGTATTTGGCTGGATTCCAGTATTGGGAATTGACATCGGGGTCGGTAGCTGCACCGACGTCACCAAGACCACCTGCACGTGCGTCTGGGGCAATAGCCAAAGATGTCACACCATAATAGATGGGGTTGAGTTGATTCTTCACGTCTTGTGCTTGCAGCGTACAGAAGCAGACAAGGCATGTGAGTATGCTAAGTGTTTTCTTCATGTTTTCTTGTTTTGTATTTCTCTAATGAGAAACGATGGGAAGGGTGGCTTTATTGTGTGACCAAGAACTTTTCTGAGGATGTGGCTACCGTGCCAGAAGGGGAGGTAAGTCGCTTGCGTCTGATATAGACACCTGTGGGGAGGGAGGAGGTGTCGTTGGTGTTGCCAATCTGGCGACCTGAGAGGTCGAAGATGTCGTATTCTTCGGTCAAACCTTCTACCACCTTGAAGGTGTATGCCTGCTGTCCCATGTTATTATATGTGTCGAAAGCACGGATAACTAGTGTGTGGTTACCTGCTGAGAGTGGGGTGGGCAGGGTGTAGGTGATGGTGCCGCGTCGATAGTCGCCCACTTCCTGTGAATAGTAGCTGTTGAGGGTGTAGGTGGTGGCTTCGTTGCCGTCGATGATGGCTACGATGTCGTGTCCAAGTCCATTGCCCGTGGTGTTGATGCCGCTTTCGTCATACAGCTCTATCTTGAGCGTGGGCTGTTCGCTGGTGTAGCTGGTGTGTGCCATGTTGTAGCCATCGCTGTAGGCGGCGATGGTGGGTGCTACGTTGTCGGTTTGCTCGTTCTCGGCAGTGCCTCCTATGAGGAAGTCTTCAAACTTGTTCTGTGCTTCGAGGGTCTTGGCGTGGTTAATGGCATAGAGGTACATCAGACCTTTTTCGTCGGAATAGTTGATGTCGATGGGTACGGGGAAGGTGAAGGAGAACGCCCCTGACTTTACAGAGTCTGTGCCTGCATAGATGCTGCGTGTGTGGTCGTCGTATTCGATGGGGTCAGTATTCAAGTCGGCTGNGTTGTTCTTGCCTACCNCGTGTTCTTTGTTGTCNTAGATGGTGGGGGATACCAANCCGTTGAAGTNGGTGGCGATATTGCCCTCGGCGTCAACGATGTGCCCTTCTATTGTGACGATTTCGCCAGCGGAGATAGTAGTGGGATGGTCTGGGTCAATGTCTTGTCCGTTTATCTTGTCTATCTGTACGCTGTAGGTGGGCGTGATGAGGCGGATGGCTGGGTCGCCTAACAGGACGAAGTGGGCTTTGTTGATGGAGTCGTGCGCCAGATAGTAGCCGCGGTCGGTGGCTGCATCGATGATGTCTGCTTTGGCTTGTGCCAATGCCTCGCCGATGGTGTAGTGCTCTCCGTTGGGCTTGGTGGCGAGCACATGCGACATGAAGTTGCGATTGAGTGTGCGGTTGTTTGAGGAATAAACGGTACGTGCCGTTCCGACAAAGCCCATTGCGCCGCCCTGTTTGTTGAACAAGGCTTCGCAGCCGATGTTTTCGGTGTTCATGTCGAAGGGGGCTACATCACAAGCTGCCGTGAGCCATAGGGGCAGCCGTGGGGAGGTCCAGCCTTGGAAATTGGAGGTGCGGAGTACTTGTTCGTGGGAGAGTGTGTAGGGAGCGCCATGTCCTGTATAGTTCATGATGAGTGCTCCCTCCTGCATGGTTTTGTTAATCTCTGCCAACACAGCTGGATAGGTGTTGCCTGTGGCTGACTGCTCACGTTCGAAGGTGTCCCAATAGATGCGCTTGTAGCGGTAGTTGGGAAAGAGTCGCTGGGTGTTTTGGAGCACGTTGTCCGCATCTTCCATGTGGATGTTCCTGTCGCCGTCGTCGCCCATCATGCAGATGGTGTTCTTCCACGCTCCTGCCTGGGTGTTGTAGATGTGGGCAATGAGCTTATCTACTACGTTTTTGGCTTCGGTAACATTGGAGACGGGAATGCGCCCGACGCCACAATCGGGCTTCTCCTTGAGAGGTGAAACACCCTTGCCGTCAGCCAGCAAGGTGTAGTATTCTTCCATCACATACGAGTCTGTGTGTGACCATGCGTTGTCTGATTCGTAGGCAAGAAGGTAGTTGTCGGGGGATGTTAAGCCAAGTCCTTTGGTCACGAAGCGGTTGTCCCACATGCATGGACCGAAGAGCAGCAGGTTGAGACTGCCTTTCTCAGTGCTGGTGAGGGGAGATGACGTGAAGCGTTTGTCGTACAGCATCTTCATCAGTCGGCGATAGGCTGTGGCATCGGGTGTGCCTGCTGAGAACTCATTATANATTTGGNCTGCTCGCACTACTGCGCACTTGAGACCGTCTTTCTCTGTGTGGGCTGCGGCANGGCGTTCCGCCTGTTTGGTCAGATTGCCNTTGGCTGGGACGNTGATGAGCAAATNAATNTCNTNAAGTGCATGAAGGTCTTGATTCGTGATGGGACCAATTGTTTGTGGAGTGGGGAATGTTGCGCTTGTGTTGACTGCCACATACTGATGAGTGAATTTGGCATTGGTGGCGGAGAAACGGTATGTGTTGCCATTGAGGCTGCCCGTCAGTTCACATGGAGCTGTTGGCTTGGTGATGTCCCAAAGGCTGATGCTGTTTGGCACTTCTTGCAATTCAAAGATACGAGAGCCATTCTCGTTAGGACTGAATACCAGATAGTTCTTTCTGCCCATGGAGAGTTGCGCTTCATAACTGGCACGCAGNNAGTCGANATGCCCAGACACACCAGCATTGCGTGNGTGTTTGAGCGTGACGTTGNGCGATGTTGCCACTTGGTCGTAGAGGGTGAAACTTCGACTGCTTATGGTAGCGACGTTGTTGCTGGGAATCGCGCTCAAAGAAAGCGTGCCAAGAGCGTTATCTCCAACGGATACACTTATGGTGGAGGCACTGACACCTGCTGCGCCAAATTGTACATGGAGGGTCAAGTCGCCACGACATGCGTTCTCCAAAGGGATGTTGTATGTCTTGGTGGCTCCTGTTGCATAGTCGTAAGCATCGAAGAACGTGCGTCCTGTGTTGAGAAAGGAATAGCTGTCTTGCTCATAAAGGGAATGGGCATAGTAGGTGGTCTGTATCTTACTATATGTGGCTTGTGCATCTTGTTGAGTGAAGGATGCAGGGCTTTCATTCCCCTCGGTGAGGAAATAATAGATGTAGTTTGAGTAGGGGTTGTTCTTGTGGGTGTAGATGCCTTTGGACGTCTTGCGAGACCATTGGGTCGTGCCACATGAATAAAACAGCAATGTACCGTTGGATTTCCTGTAGAGAGGAATCTCTTTCAAATCATCATCGATGTTTTCTATCTGAGCCTCAGGCAGGATGGGAAGGTTATACCCGTAGAGACGCACCTTGCTTGGTTGGCTAAATCCCATGCCTTTAAGAGTGGCACTGGTCAGTTGATACACACCTTCATCTGCTACACGAATCTTCACCCACTTACCCGTGGAGAGTTTGGAGTGTTCAGCGTAGCGCAACTGTGCGTTAGCCATGAGTGCTAACGCCATCATAATGAGTAGGGTGTAGAACTTTCTTGTCATTTAATCTTTAGGTCAAGCAGTTTTTTGTCACCGATGTAGGCTTCAATCTTGTCCCCCTCTTTCACAGAACCGATACCAGCAGGAGTGCCCGTGAAGATGAGGTCTCCTGTTTTGAGCGTGAAGAACTTGGAGGCGTAGGCGATGATGTGGTCAATCGTGTGTATCATGTCGGCCGTATGCCCTGTCTGTCTGCACTCACCATTCAAGTCCNTGTGGAAATGGATATCNTNTACGTCACAACCGAGTTCTNNCTTCTTGATGAATCGGCCAAGCGCGGCACTGCCGTCAAAGCCTTTGCAACACTCCCATGGCATAGCCTTCCTGCGCANTTCCGTCTGGAGGTCTCGTGCTGTGAAATCTATGCCAACGGTCAACTCGTTGTAGTAACGGTGGGCAAAGCGTTCACTGATGTCTTTACCGACGTGGGCAATCTTCACTACAATCTCAGTCTCGTAGTCGAAACGGTCAGCAAAGTCCGGCACAAAGAATGGCTTGCCTGGTTGAATGATGCTCGAATCGAACTTGGAGAAGAGGACAGGCTCTGTATGTAGTAACGAATTTTGTTCTTCTTTAGTATGTAACTCGTCAATATGTTTGGCATAGTTCATGCCAACTGCCAATATCTTCATCTGTCTCGTTTACAAGCCAAAAACTTCTCTTAATATATCGTTGAGCTGTGCCAATATCATGATGGCGAANAGNNAATACATGCCGAAGTATTGANCNACCAGCAGNAAANTGNNATTGAGACGTTTTCCTGTGAGCAGTTCAAAGGTGGCAAAGAGTGCATGACCACCATCCAGTGCAGGGATTGGCAACACGTTCATGAACCCCAGTACGATGGACAGGAAAGCTGTGAGCAGCCAAAATTTCTGCCAGTTCCATGTGTCAGGGAATATCTTGCCGATGCTGATGAAACCGCCCACTTGTCGTGCGCCCTTTTTCGTAAAGACATATTTCATCTGGTCCACATAGCTTGCCAGCGTCTGCATACCATACTGAATGCCAGCAGGGAACGACTCAAGGAAGCTATAGGTCTTGGTCGTGATTTTGTCTTGATAAGGCATGGCGTTTGCGAAGCCCAATGTAAATTCAGGCGTCAACGTCACCTGCTTGGTAATGGAATCGTTCAGCACAAGGGTAATCTGGCGTGCTTTGAGGCTATCGCCAAAGTTAGCATCTTGGGGCAGAGCCTGCTGTAAGGCGATGAGGCTGTTCTGAAAATCGTTGAAGTCCTTGATTGCAATGCCGTTGATGGAGCTGATTTTGTCGGTAGTCTTTAGTTCCATCTCCTCGGCTGGAGTGCCAGGAAGAATGCTGTCGATGGCGAGTGGGGCACGCATCGTGGCATAGAGTGGCTGTTCAATCATGTCAAGAAGCGACAGCCCATCGGGCATGTTGATGACCACCTCTTTCCCGTCACGGAGTACGGTAACGGTCTTGGCATTTGACATATCTTGCAACACGGCGGTATTCCACGATTCGACGGTCTCGTCGTCTGTCTTGATAATGATGTCGCCATCGCGGAAACCATCTGTCTTGGCTTGTTCTGAGAACTTCATGCCATAGTTCATGTCTTCGCTCTTCACGAAGCTCTCACCCCAAGTGAACAGCACCATTGCATAGATGACAAAGGCTGTGATGAAGTTCATGATGATGCCACCGAGCATGATGATGAGTCGCTGCCATGCAGGGTGGGTACGAAACTCCCATGGTTCTCCCTTCACATCAGAGTTCTTGATGATGATGTTCTTCATCAGTTGCGGCAACTGTTTCCAGAAGTTTTTCTGGCTGTCATCCTCATTGAAGGACGACTCATCAACCATGCCAGCAATCCTCACATAGCCACCAAGTGGAATCCAGCCGATGCCGTATTCAGTGCCTTCGTATTCGTACTCTCCATTCTCTTTCTTCTTGGCAGGTGCTTTCCCCATCAGTTTTCGCCACCAGTTGCTATAGGTGCTGAACAAACTGAACTTCCAGTCGAAAAAGAGATAGAACTTTTCTACTCTTACTTTGAAAATCTTGGCCGCAAGGTAATGTCCAGCTTCGTGTAGAAGGATGAGCAATGCGAGGGCAACAACTAATTGTAGTCCTTTGATGAGAATCGTTTCCATTATAACAAGGTCGAAGCGTATTGTCTTGCTTCTTTATCGGTTTGTAAATAAGTTTCTAATGTTGAATCGGTTGTGAAGGCAATCTTGCCCATCGTCTTCTCGATGATGTCTGCTATCTGTTCATAGCCAATCCTGTCGTCAATGAAAGCGCGGTTGGCAATTTCGTTGGCGGCATTGACAATGCAGGGCATATTGCCGCCTTGCTTCAATGCTTCATAAGCCAAGCCGAGACAGCGGAAACGTTCCACGTCGGGCTGCTCGAAAGTCAAGTCCTTCAAGGTAAAAAGGTCAAGACGGTCACCATTGAGCGTAAGCCTTTTCGGATAGCTGAAAGCATACTGGATGGGCAGACGCATATCAGGTACACCCAGTTGAGCTTTCACAGCACCATCCTCAAACTGCACNGCACTGTGGNTGACCGACTGCGGATGCACAACCNCCTNTANCTGTTCGGGNNTTACGCCAAACAGCCACTTTGCCTCAATCACTTCAAATCCTTTGTTCATCAGCGTGGCGGAGTCAATCGTAATCTTGGCACCCATGTTCCACGTTGGGTGGGCAAGGGCATCCGTCTTCGTCACCGACTTCAGCTGCTCCTTTGTCAGTTTGCGGAAAGGTCCGCCACTACAAGTCAAGAGTATCTTGTCAATGCGGTTGCCTGGCTCCAAGCACTGGAAAATTGCCGAGTGTTCAGAATCCACAGGCAAGATGGGCACTTGGTTCTCGTTTGCCAAACGTGTGATGAGGTCGCCAGCCACTACCAGTGTCTCCTTGTTTGCCAAGGCAATCATCTTCTTCGCTTTGATGGCGGCAATGGTTGGTTCCAGCCCTGCAAATCCCACCATGGAAGCAAGCACAATATCCACGTTGTCGTCCTGTACCACTTGGCAAAGAGCGTCAGCACCAGTGTAAACTTTGATGGGCAGGTCGGCTAACCCTTCCTTCACTTTCGTGTAGTTCGCCTCCTTGGCAATGACCACTGCTTCAGGGTTGTATTGTCGGGCTTGTTCGATGAGCAGGTCGGCATTGTTGTAGGCGGTCAGTACATAGACCTCGTAGAGGTCGCTGTGCTGTCCAATCACATCCAGTGCCTGTGTGCCGATGCTGCCAGTCGAACCTAAGATACATATTCTTTTCTTCATAAATCTAAAAGTCCTATAGGTAGGTCCATAAACATGGTTTTCTCTTCTTTCTTGATGTCGGCGATAAACTCTTCATGGGCTGGTATCATCACCTCGCTGCCGTCTGCCTTCTCCACGATGAAGAGCCAGTTATCTGTCTTGTCGTCAATGTCGATGATGGTGCCAATCTCTTGACCGTTGTCGCCGTCTATCATCTTGAAACCAATGAAATAATTGAGCGAGACCTCGTCTTCTCCGAGTTCCTCCTGGTATATCTTTTCCATATAGACAGGACTATTGACCAGCATTTGTACAGCCTCCATGCTGTCCAGGTCCTCCAGCTTCATGATAGCGGTAGTGTCGCTGCGGAAACGGTATTCCTCAATGAAGAAAGGCACCAAGATTCCATCCACCTCGCAGATGAGATAGTCGCAGTCGGCTCTGTCCCACACGTCATCCGTGAACTGAAAATTGATTTCTCCTTTCAGTCCATGCGCCTTGCCCATGCGGCCTATTGGGTAAACATCTTCTTGTCTAATCATTTGATTCTCTTGATGGCTGCACCGAGAGCCGTGAGACGCCCCTCAATGTCTTCATAGCCACGGTCAATCTGTTCGATGTTGCTAATCATGCTCACGCCATTGGCAGACATGGCGGCAATGAGCAAGGAAATGCCGGCACGGATGTCAGGGCTTGACATTCTGGAGCCGCGCAGTTTTATCTGGTTGTCATGTCCCACGACGACGGCGCGGTGCGGGTCACAGAGGATGATTTGTGCCCCCATGTCAATGAGTTTGTCAACGAAGAACAGACGGCTTTCAAACATCTTCTGGTGGATGAGTACCGAGCCTTTGGCTTGAGTTGCCACCACCAGCATGACGCTGAGAAGGTCAGGTGTCAAGCCTGGCCAAGGTGCATCGGCAATAGCCATTGTGCTG
>WFMB01000145.1 GCA_009177185.1 Bacteroidales bacterium | reverse complement strand
TGGCGTAAGCATGCAATGCGCGCTGACCCGATACAAATACAGGTGGTCACGCAACATTCCAACGAGCACGCTTCAACACCCCACATATCGCTGTCCCCGACATCGACCAATCGGAGTCCCCGACATCGACCGACCGATGTCGGGGACTCCGTTTTTGATGCTCCACAAAACGGTTGTATGACACCACCCTGGAAAAAGATGACGCAGGTGTTTGCAGACTTTTTCCAGATAGAAGTGCTTCAGGCAACGGTAGCCTGAATTGTGGAAAATATCATGATGAGGATTATTCAACCTTCGACAGCGTGGAATCATGGTGACAGGCGCGCATCTTTCCACTCTTCAGGGTATATTTTGCCATCATTTCATCAAAAAACTTACAGAAATCGTCTGCCATACAGAATAATTCAGTAACTTTGTCCTCGGTGAGCATAGCGATTATTGTTTGTAGTTTAGCGCTATAAAAATACAACCATTTTCGCGAATCACCAAATTTACAGATGATTATAATTCGTCGAACTCACGTTAAAAAAGAAATTGAAACACTTCTCGAATATAGATCTAAAATAACTACTATATGAAAAAAATGATTTCCATAGTTTTTATGGTGATGTTCACCATGAAAATCTTCGCTCAAACTGATGTAACCACGTTTTTGGGAATTCCTGTCGATGGATATAAATCAGAGATGAAACAAAAGCTCATCTCTAAAGGCTATGTTCCCCAAAAAGTAGGTGAAAATGAGTACCTTGAAGGTGAGTTCAATGGAACTGATGTACATGTATTCATTGCCACGAATAACAATAAAGTATATCGAATCATGCTTTGTGATGCAAACACTCGAAGTGAGGCAAGTATTAAAGTTCGTTTCAACACGCTTGTACATCAGTTCCAAAATAATAAAAGATATACAGCACTGGAGGATTATACATTGTCCGAATCTGAAGATATTTCTTATGAAATGACTGTTCATAAAAAGAACTATGATGCCCTGTTTTATCAAGTTCCAAACATGGAAAAGGTGGATACTTTGACCATGCAGGCTAAAGTAAGAACGGAACTTCTCCAAAAATACAGTCAAGAGCAATTAGAAAATCCCACGGAAGAAATGAACGATGAAGTTCAAAAGATTGCAATGAGATTAGGAATGAACTTGTTGTTCAAGAAACCAGTTTGGTTCCGTATCTGTGAACACTATGGAGAGTATTATATTACCATGTTCTATGATAATGAATACAATCATGCTAATGGAGAAGATTTGTAAACAACAAAAGTATTTCAGTCTAAAATATCCATAGGATTTTACATCCAAATATCATGATATTAATAGCTTGTTTACAAAGCAATCTTGAATGAATTAGGCAAAACCGTCAAATAGTCATTGGTAGTCAATGAAGAGTAAAAGTATAAACGACATAACTTTATTCAGATATTTATTTAACCTTGATGATAGGGATTTACCCCAGAGTATTATCAACTGGTGCAACAACATTGGCAGCGTTATTGATTCAGATCGAGAAAATGCGATAAAGGAATTATCACAAGTTAAAGGCAACTGTCGTAACTTAGTAATCTTCTCTAAAACATNNATCNANACAATGGATAAGTCCTATANGAAGTTNACACAATNTCATATGGACATCNTNGAAGAATTAGACAATGAATACGGCATTGTACGTAGTCCATATTTTATTGAAGGATGCTATGTCGTGTACAGTGTCAAAAATAGCTTTTTAACTTTATGGGTATTCCAAGACGGTATTGACAAGCATTTGTCCATTCCTACTTACTACATTTGCGTTTCGCCAAAAGATAAGATTAAAGGGGAAGGACATCAATTGGACTGTATGATTCTGCCATTATTGGATAACTGCATGGAAGCCAACCTCAGAGATTATATCGACATGGTGTTGGATTACTTGTGTTTAAGACAATGGGCAGAAGTTCAATTGGGTAAGGTGTCAACAACGATAAAGAGGGATGTAAAGAAGAATAAAAAAACTCAGACTGTCACTGAATCAGGACTTGACTATTACTTGCTTGACAGCAAATGGTACACGGAAATATCTAATGATGATTCGTTCCAAGTCAGTGGACATTTCAGACTACAACCTTATGGTGATGGTACCAGACGACTGATATGGATTAACGAGTTTACCAAGAATGGCTATCATAGAAAAGCCACGATAGACAAGGTTAAAGACGGTGACATTACATTAGAATAATTCGTCAATTCATCTCTATAAGATTGACAAAAATACAAACTAACCGACTGATTTTATGTGGAAATTGAGCCATATTCTTATAATCTGCTTGAAAATTATAAAAAACGATAAATGGGAGAAATTATGATTGTATTAGTGTGAATCTATTATGTCATGGACAAATGCTGTTATTGTTTGAGTATTTATATTAACAAAAGTTTCGTGATAACTTCATACTAATAAACACTTCGATTTAATTATGGATAGTGGGCAGATTATTATTTTTCAGACGCAGGGAGGCGAGACGAAGATTGAGGTTCGGCTTGCCAATGAATCGGTGTGGCTTACTGCCGACCAGATGGCGGAGCTGTTTCAGCGCAACAAATCTACCATTTCAAGGCATATCAAGAATATCTATGAAAGTGGTGAGTTAGAGCAAGATCGAACTGTTGCATTTTTTGCAACAGTTCAAAACGAGGGAGAGCGAAAGGTTGAGCGCAACATTGCTTACTATAATCTCGATATGATTATCAGTGTTGGGTATCGCGTCAATTCCCATCGTGGCATTCAGTTCAGACAGTGGGCTACTCAGGTGTTGAAGGAGTACATGATTAAGGGCTTTGCATTGAACGATGACCTGTTGAAAAATGCCGGACAAGGTAATTACTTCGATGAGTTGCTTTCNAGAATCCGTGACATACGCAGCTCTGAAAAGGTATTCTATCGCAAAGTTCTTGAGATNTATGCCCTGAGTATCGACTATGATCCGCGTACTGAAACCACTCAACAGTTCTTCAAGACGGTGCAGAATAAGATGCACTTTGCGACGCATGGCAACACAGCAGCCGAGATTATCTATCAGCGAGCTAATGCAGACAATGACTTTATGGGGCTAACATCATGGCGCGGTGCATTACCAACCAAACATGAGGCGGCGATTGCCAAGAATTACCTATCGGCAGATGAAGTCGATATGCTTAACCGTATCGTCAACCTCTATCTTGATTTTGCCGAACTCCAAGCAAAGAGCCATGTGCCTATGTATATGAAGGACTGGATTAAAAAACTCGATGATTTCCTTACATTGTCAGGAAAAGAATTGCTCACCCACGCTGGCAGCATATCAGCGGAGGTGGCAAAACTGAAAGCTGACACAGAATATGAGAAATTCCGCGAACGCACCCAGTACCAACTCTCCCCTGTAGAAATACACTTCATCGAAGCCTTCGAAGCCGAGCAAAAGAAACTCCGAGATGGCAAGAGGTAATGTGAGAGAAAAGGATACGGTTTCAAAAAGTGTGTCTGAATAAGACGTAAAAAGGACCAACACTTGCGTGTCGGTCCGAAAGTTTGTAATTAAACACTCGTATTCCATTTTATTGGGGGCACTATTGATTGGCACTTTTTCAGCCCGTTTATTGCACAGTCGAAAAAAAAAGCGTAAGTTTGCCATCGCTTCCATCCTTTAGGGGGGAAGACGAGCAAGGAATAACCACTTTTACAGACCAACAACAGAATGATGAAAGAGCGAGTCGTTCGGCTGGTGGAGGCGCGCGACTGGGAAGGACTGGCACAGCTGATGGGCAGCCTGAGCAACATGGAGTTCAGGCGGATGGAACGTGTGGTGCGCGAAGAGGTGCTGACACGGTTGACGAACGGACTGTTTTGGGAAACGCTGCTACACATTATTATATATAAAAGGGCGGCATTTCTGAGCGGCATCGTCGCAGTGGAGCACCTTGCAAAAGACGGCACACTGGACTTTGGCGATGAACACGCGAGGCAACTGTACGAGCATCTGCGGACGACAAGCCCTGACTCGGTGGTGAAGTTGTGCAACATGGCGGCACCACTGATGCAGACAGAAGGGCAGATGGAGGAGATGTTCAGAGCCTTCCACATCGACAACGAAGTGACACGCCTTTCCGTCCTGCTCAAGGTCAACTCTCCCCTCGCCTACTACCTCATCTTCAAGACCCTAAAGCAGGTGGAGGACAAAGTGATAGCGCGCAAGTGCTGCATGGCTATCATTAAGCGGAGCGACGACAAGGCTTTCAACATGGCAAGCCTCATCAAGACCTACTTCGGGCTGGACGACCTGCCAGCACGTTTCTCACTGACCATTGAGCCTTACGAACTGAGCCACATCGACAAGGACTTCGATACGTTCCTGCATGTGCTGCACGGCAAAAGACCACGGATATGAATGCACTGACACTCTACGAACTGAACAACCTAGTGCGCCAGACGCTGGAGCTGACACTCGACAGCACTTATTGGGTACAAGCCGAAATCTGCGAACTGCGCGTGAACCGCCATTGCTATATGGAACTGGCGCAGAAAGACGAGCGCGGAGGCGGCATGGCTGCAAAAGCACGGGCGCAGGTGTGGCAGAACCGATGGGCTTTCCTCAAACCGATGTTCGAGCAGATGACAGGGCAACCGCTTGCGGCAGGAATGCAGGTGCTGGTACAAGTGGAGGTCACGTTCCACGAGCTATACGGCTACTCGCTCAACATCACAGACATAGACCCCACCTACACCTTGGGCGACTTGGCACGAAAGCGGCAGGAGATTCTGCGGCAGCTGGAGGAGGAAGGCATCAGCACCATGAACAAGGAGCTGCCCCTGCCCCACCTGCTGCAACGCATCGCCGTTATCTCATCTGCAACAGCTGCTGGCTATAGCGATTTCAGCAACCAGTTGACCCACAACCAACGTGGACTTGCCTTCAAGACAGAACTATTCCAAGCCACCATGCAGGGCAACGAAGTGGCGAACAGCATCATTGCGGCACTCAATCGCATTGCAGAACGGCAAGACGAGTGGGATGCCGTGGTCATCATCAGAGGGGGCGGAGCGACCTCCGATTTGCAAGGATTCGATTCGCTCGAATTGGCTGAAAACGTGGCACAATTCCCGCTGCCCATCATCACGGGCATCGGGCACGAACGCGACGACACCGTTATCGACCTGATTGCCCACACCCGTGTGAAGACTCCCACCGCAGCCGCAGAGCTGCTCATCCACCACCAGGAGGAAGAACTGGACACGTTGGAGGACCTCACCGCCCGACTGACCGACCAAACCCTGCAATTGCTCGTCAACGAAGACAACAAGCTCAAACTGCTGGCAGGGAAAGTCCCACTGCTCTTTACGCAGGTGAAAGCACGAGAGGAAATGAGGCTGCACCGCCTCATGGCAACCCTGTCCAACCTCAGCATGATATACCTCGAACAGACGAAAGAAGCCGTGGAACGCATCCACCAAAAGCTCCACCTCTATGCGCCTCTGCTCCTCCAGCGAGAGCGGCAACGCATCGCCCTGAACAAAAGCAAGCTGTAACGCGCATAACCCGATCCTATCCTTCGGCTGGGATTCAGCGTCGCCCGTTTAGGCGGCAAAGCCATCACAAGC
>WFMB01000039.1 GCA_009177185.1 Bacteroidales bacterium | reverse complement strand
CGGAGCTTACACCCAAAGCGACGGTGCCGACAGCAACGACGACTTCAAGAAAACCAATGCCTACTGGAACGGTCGCTACACCTCCCGTCTCTTCAATGCCACACTACAAGCTGGCATGAGCACCATGGATTATGGTGCCAACACCTTCTATGGTACAGGCTCCAACTCCCAGTATGAAGAAAACCGTCGCACCCTCCTCGCTGCACAAGCTGAATATAAAGGTCGTGTCTGCGTTCCACTACAAGTCTATTGGAACCGTGCACTCGACCACTACGTTTGGTGGCGTACCAATCCTACTGCGTATCAAAACTTCCATCAGACCAATGTCTATGGTGCCAATGCCAACGCTCACACCACTTGGGCACTGGGCAAAACAGCCATCGGTATCGAGTTCCGACGCGAGAACATCCTTTCCACCCGACTCGGCAAGGAGNTTCCTGAAACCGATTGGCNCAAATATAAAGTGCCCGATCATGACGAACACTNCAAATACAAGGACGGCCGNAGCAACATCGGNCTCTACNTCGAACATNACATTNTTCTCGACCGCCTGACCCTCTCCCTCGGCATGCTCGCCAATCACAACACCTCCGTTGAGGGAGGCATGCATCTCTATCCAGGCATGGATGTATCGTGGCGCATTGCAGAGGGCGTGAAACTCTACGCATCGTTCAACCAAAGCCTCCGCACCCCTACCTATACCGACCTCTACTACAATGGACCAGGCTTGCAAGGCAACACGCAGCTGAAACCCGAAAAGAGTACCGACTGGCACCTCGGAGCTTCCTACGCCAATGCCTTTCTCCGCCTTCAAGCCAAAGGCTTCTATCGCCATGGCACTGACATGATTGACTGGGTAAGATACACCAATACCACCATCTATACCACAGCTAACAGCAACATCGACAACATCGGAGCAGAAGCACTCGCCGACTTCGACTTCACACNCCTNNTNNNCNCCNCATCCACACTACAACACCTCACCCTCAGCTACTGCTACAACTNTCGATACCGCGTCAATGAAGAACAAACGACCAACTATNCATCACACCTANCCTTCCTGCGCCACAAGTTCGTCGCCTCCCTGCGCCACCACATCTGCAAGCAGCTCTCCGCACAGTGGGATTTCACCCTCAAAAACCGCGAAGGCGAATTTGATAATGTAAAAACGAACCAACACCAATCCTTTGGCACTTTCGGCACACTCGACCTCAAACTCCAGTGGCAAACACCCCACTACACACTCTACGCCCAAGCCAATAACCTCACCAACCACCCCTACTACGACTTCGCAAACATCCAGCAACCAGGTGTGTGGTTCATGGCTGGTGCCAAGTACCGCTTCAACTTCTGACCCGAACACGAAGCCGTCCATCAACATGGAATAAGACAGACTTCTAAAGAGAAGAGAAGGATAACAGACAGCCCCCGTTCTACATACGAGAACGGGGGCTGTCTGTCATAGTATGATAATGAAACAGAAGAATTTACCTCACATAGCCTATTCTATATGAGTATCATCAGCTACAAAGAAAAACAAATAGACAACAAGTCTTTCTACAAAGGATCCAAAAAGACTTCCGCTTGGGCAATGGTATCAAGTTTTCCAACATCAAGAAGTTGAAGCGTTGGGGCGAAGTGACATTTGATGTCCACCTGGTCACAGATAGAGAGATAAAAGTCGATGATAGAAAACTTTCCTTGCCATGTATCCATCAAAGGAAGAAGGGAAGGATGGAATACCTGGATGCCAGAGAAAGCAAACGTCTTCAGTTGAGAGTGGTTCTCAAGGGTCTTAACATGGTGATATGGTGACTTCACCTCCCCTGTAGCGATGTTCGTCCAGCCTACANGACGGNCTGNCTCGTCAAAGAGAAGNTANCGCANAGTANCNCNTTGGGAAACAAGAAGNGTGGTGGATGTAGATTCGNTGTACAGAGAGAGGAGGTCGGCATTGGAAAGTATATCAACATTGTGGACAAGGATAGGAGCGTCATTAGAGAAGAGGCGTGCCGCCTTCTTTAGCCCCCCACCTGTTTCAAGAAGCATATCGGTCTCATCGCTAAACTTGATGTCAATGCCGAAGCGGTCGTTGCCCTCCACGAAATCAATGATTTGCTGGGCGAAGTGATGAACATTGATGACGATTTCGTTCACACCTATAACTTTCAGTTTCTCAACAAGGATTTGTACCAGAGGTTTACCATTGATGGGCACCATAGCTTTGGGCATAGTGTCAGTGAGGGGCTTGAGACGAGTGCCGAGACCGGCTGCGAAGATGAGTGCATTCATTTGTTCCAGTTTTTGAAATGACAGACGATGCTTATAGGCATATAAGCATTGTCATGAGCTTTTTAATTGCTCAAAACCTGTGTGATTCCTTGTTCGCGGTGGCAGAGATGGACTTCCACACCAAACTTCTTATGGATGTGTTCGGCTACACGTTGGGCAGAATAGACAGAACGGTGACGACCACCCGTGCAACCAAAGGAGATTTGCAGATGGGTGAAGCCACGCTCTTGGAAGCGCCCCACATGGAAATCAACAAGTTTGTAAACACTCTCGAGGAATGTGAGAAGTTCACCATCGGCTTCAAGGAAGTCAATGACAGGCTGGTCAAGCCCAGTAAGAGGCTTGTATTCGTCATAACGACCAGGGTTGTGGGTACTACGACAGTCGAACACATAGCCGCCCCCATTGCCACTTTCATCAACAGGAATGCCCTTCTTGAAAGAGAAAGAGAATACGTTGACAATAAGAGAAGCCGCCTTTTGACCTTCGGGCATCTTCCCCTCCATGGAAGATCTACTATGCTGAACATAAGTCGTATCATTTTGTAAATAGGCAGCAACTTTTGCCTTCTTCTTAGCTTCCTCCACCCTACTCTTCTCCTCTTCTGCATGAAGGGCAACAAGCGAGCGAACCACCTCTCCAATGTAAGGATATGCTTCGCAAGTACCCCATGCAAGTTCCTTTTGCAAATTGCTGATGGCAAAAGGAATGCTATTGATGAAGTATTCTTTCTTTTCCCACAAACCACGATAGCCATACGCACCAAGCACTTGCAGAATACGGAAAAGGACAAAGAGGCGAAGCTTGTGAAGGAAGCTTGACTTAGAGATGGGTTTGAAAGGTTGCAAAGCTGTTAAATACTCATCAATCAGCTGCTCACGCACCGCATCGGAGAACTTAGCCGACGACTGCCAAAGAAAGGACGCGACATCGTAGAAGATGGGTCCTCGGCGCCCTCCTTGGAAGTCGATAAAATAAGGCTTCCCATTTTTCAGCATCACGTTACGAGACTGAAAGTCACGATAGAGGAAAGTGTCCTCCTGCTCCATTAATAGGTCATCTGCCAACCGTTCAAAGTCCTGTTGCAATCTAAACTCATTGANCTCCAACCCTATCAGTTTGAGGAAGCAATACTTAAAATAGTTGAGGTCGAACATGACGCTCATCCTATCCATCTCCTGTTGAGGAAAGCAACATTTGAAGAACTTGTCTGTTGTCTGACTGACAATAGGCAGAAACTGGAATCGTGGCAATTCACGTATAGTTGCCTTCAACACATCCAATGCCACTGCATCCAGCGCTCCATCAGCCTCACGATGCTGCGCCATGAATGAATACAAAGACACATCACCGCAATCTTCCTGTAGATACACCATCCTATCCTCAGAAACAGCCAACACAGCAGGAACTGACATATTGCCNTCTTTGAAACGCTGCGCCAAATCGATAAATGCCTCATTTTCCNCTCTGTTAGTACCGATGACAGNAACGANGCTTTCGCCTTCACCTTTCACTCGGAANTAGCGACGATTGCTGCCTGNACCAGCCAAAGGAACAATGCCTTGAGGCTCATGGCTTGTCAACTTATAATATAGTTGTATAATTCTTTCCATCTGTCAATTATTTCATCTATTCTTTTCTATTCCAGATACGCATGACCTTGCTGTAAACGGCAATAACATTGAAGACACTGACCATGATAAGTAATCCCACCCCGACGCACAATGCAAGCAGAATGTTCGGAGCCTCAAAACAAGGGAAGAAGTTCTCGAACATATCAAGATATACACCCCGAATCACCAACATGATGACCAAAGCCAACAGTAGCACCAGCACGTTCAGCCCGAAAGTCAATGCTTGATATGGAAACGNAACTTTAGCTGGAGAATAGCCAATCAGCNACAAANTTTCNANCTTCGAGCTGTTCTTTTNTACAAGGAGAAACACACTGAGCATCAATATGTAAAAAGAAAGGATGCTGATGACCACACCCACCGCCATGACGATGCTGACGATGACACGCAACATAAAAGTAGTTTTCGAAGCATCCAATTTCTCTTCGTCGGTCTCATAGTTGTGGTCTTGCAAATAAGACATGATGCGTTCATCTGTAGGATTTCCCACCTCCATGATGAGGCGTGTAGGTTCTTTCACTGTCGTCAGACTGGCATAACGCCCATTAGCCCACCGCATAAACGCCTCAGGCACAAGGATGGTATTCAAACGAGAAGAGAAACCTACNATGCGACCTTCAAACTCATCATTTTGTCCATTCCCTCCGATAATTACTTTTAGTTTCATCGCACCCAGAATACCTTCACTGAGTCTGGGAAGCCCTTTGCCTTGTGCATATNCGAAATTGTAGAGGTCGAGGTAGNTCTTGGGNAAAATAATCGNAATNTCATCATTGCCAGCACTATATTCCCATGCCTCACTCTTCACATCAACAAATTCATCAGGAACACTCTCAAAGAACATTTCTGTGGAGAAACTTACAAATCCATCGACATAGAATTGCGCCCACACATTGAACGAACTGAGTGTGAACTCCCCTACTCGCTCCGCAAAACCTGCAGCTTTCAAGTCTTCAACATCTTCAACCGTGAACGTCTGTTGTGCCCCAGTCAATCCTGACAGCGCACCTATCTTTTTATTGATAATCATGTAGTCAGCCTTCATGAAGCTGTCTTCTTGGTCAATAGCCTGATAATCCTTGTAGAATTGTACACCCAACAAGATAATGACCACCCCCACAAGGTTCGCAAAGAAAAAGCCTACAAACTGCGGAATGCTGATGTGCTGACGTAATAGTTTCCAAACCAATTTCATTATACTTTAAGAGTTAAAGGTGAGGATAGAAATGAAGAGAAAATCTATTCATAAGACAAAATATCCTCTTACTTCTTGTTTTTATAAGTTAAACACTTGGTCATACGCCAGTTCGATGTGTTTACCGATGCTGGTAGCAATGATNCCCGCCCCCTGTTTCTTGGCTTCGNCTGTCATTATTTGCCCCATNATNACCGCATTGGTGTCGTCCAGGTGACTGATTGGCTCATCCACAAGAAGAAAATCGAACGGCTGACACAAAGCACGAATGAGTGCCACACGCTGCTGTTGCCCAAATGACATACGCCCCAATTTGGCATTAAGCTTGTCCGTGATGCCCAGCATTTCAAACCATGTGTAAATTTGTTCCTTTGTCTGCTGCCCTGTCAGTTTATTCTTGATTTCCACATTCTCCCATGCAGTTAGTTCGGAAAACATACGCAGTTCCTGCCACAGTAAAGCAAAATGATGCTGACGAATATCCGTCCATTGCGCCACCGAATACAGGCTGATATCCTCATCGTCAAACAGAATCTTTCCCTGAAAGTCGTGCCTATAGCCATAAATATAGCTACACAGAGACGATTTGCCCGTACCCGAATTGGCTTCCACTAAATAATACTTTCCCCTTTCAAACGTAACGTCCTGATTCCAGATGTCACTCACAATGTCAGTTCGACTCTGAAATACACGAGGCAACGTATGACTCAGTTGTATCTTCTCCATACAAAGTTTAGAACAGTTGTTTCAAGAAATTCTCATTGCCATTCTGCAATTCCAACGTCAGCGTTATCTCCCTGGCAGAAGAAGCCGTCACTACAAGTGTTTTCATAGCCTTCATCATCTTTGCTTCCACGGTGTCCCCTCCACTATGACATTTCAGACCCTCTTTCGCCATAGATGCCAAGTCGATGTATCCAAAGAACTTATTCTCCTTTATCTGTTTGACGTATGTTCTTAGAACACTCTCTTGCCCCACATGTTGACGCTCAGCCGAGGCTGTTGCCATGAAGAGGTTCTGCTTCTCCACACCCCACACATAAGAATCTTCCTCTATATTAAGCTTATACACATCCTTGGACAGCGTTGTCATGGTAATGCCATAGTCCTTCATACTGCTCTTCCAATAGTCAACATCTTCAAGGAAATCAGCGTTCTTCAGTTCTGCATAAGCCACATATTCGGGTTGGCGATAACCATTCTGGAGTTCCACAGCAATATCGCCATCTACCGCCTTCAGCATCTGCTCAATGTCAATGGCACGCTCTATCATGAAGAGCATCTCCTTGCAGGTGGGGTTACTCTTCATACGTTCAAGCAGCCACTCACCTTTCACATTAGCACAAAACCACATCAACATTTTGTCAGACACCTTATTGATAAACTCGCCATCAATCTCATCCCAATCATCATCTGCGCCATCAATGATTTCGTCAGCTTCATCGGTCGTTCCCATCATACGAGCTTTGAGCAACGCCTTGCCGTCATCCTCAAACGTCAAGCCTGCCACGACATCCACCTCTGCGGGATTCAGCTTCTCTGGCAACATCAACATGAGAGGAGTCATCGCCTCTTGAGGCAAAGAAGCCACATTCAAGTAAAGTGCCACATCGCCATTCACATCACTCATGCGACTATACGCCGTAGTATTAACGAAGCTATTATCCTCCTTCTGATTCATCAAATCACGTGCCAAACGGCTTACAGTAACCTTGCCACGTCCCTTGGGCGATGCCATAAGCAGACATGCGGTACCATTATAAGAATAAGAGATTTCATCAAACAAGGTTCCACACAACAGCCCATCTTTCTCTACAGGCTTCGTAGCCAGACCTTGCTTCTGCAAACTTTGAAAGAATTTGTTTAAGTTATCTTTCTTGCTGACCTTCATGGCAATTCCGCCTAATTCATTGTTTACCATGAAGAAGTAAGCAGGTGCACCAAAGTCCANCCCCATGNCAGACGGGTCTNCCATATATGNTTNCATCCCCTTCATATCATCNTTCTTCACAGCTATNGACAAAGCCTGCTCCAGTGTCTTCATCGTCTCCGAATGCAGGAAATCAGCTTTCCTAAACATACCACCCAAATCCACTCTCATCACCAACGAGGCATCAGCAGGAATGGCTGTCTGGTAATCCACATTCGTACAGGAACAAAGAACAGCCACTGCCAACAGCAACATAAAAACAAAACGAATCTTTTTCATGCTTTTGTGATTGATTAGGTTCGTTATTGATTGACTAAATTCATGAGATGAACAGCCACTAACGCCGCAGTTTCCGTTCGCAAGCGGCTCTGTCCCAGTGTGACACTTTGGAATCCCATGGACTCAGCCAACTTCACTTCATCGATGGAGAAGTCGCCTTCAGGTCCCACCATCACCAACACATCTTCCCCACGCTTGATAGCATCCTTCAACGCCACCTTCTCGCCAAGTCCTTTCTCTTCGTAGCAGTGGCAGATAAACTTCTGCATAGACTTGCCACTCACCTTCTCCCGTTCCCCTATCTCCTGCAAGAAAGCCTTGAAATCCACCATTCCATTCAACACAGGCTTCCACGCCTTGTGGCTTTGCTTCATGGCAGACACCAAAATCTTCTCAATGCGTTCCGTCTTGATAACGGTTCTTTCCGACCACCGACATTTCAAAAAAGTCAGTTCGTCAAAACCAATCTCAGTGGCTTTCTCAGCAAACCACTCCGTTCTGTCCATGTTCTTCGTCGGTGCCATCGCCAAATGCAACAATGGCAACCACTGCCGCTCTTTAGGCAATATCTCCTCTATCCGATACAGACAACGCTTCTTCGTTGCCTCGGTCACAACAGCACGATAGAACGTCCCCTCCCCATCCATTAACATCATCTTATCACCCATTTCCATACGCAAAACACGAACAGCATGCTGCGCCTCCTCCTCGGGAAGCTCACACACGCTGGATGCGTCGGGAACATAGAAAAAACGAACTTCTTTCATTAAGCAATAACGAGTTAGACGATTCGGATGGCAACCATCATCCAACATGCAAGTTACTTACTCGTGCGTATGCAGGCAGGTCGATAGAGGCAAAATCCTTGTCAAGGTACTTGAAGTAGCCCGTGATGCCTATCATGGCAGCATTATCGGTGGTGTAAGAGAATTTCGGGATGAAGATTTTCCAGTGATAACGCTTGGCATGGTCACGAAACGCATTGCGGAGCCCATTGTTGGCACTTACACCACCAGCCACCGCCACCTGTTTGATACCCGTATCTTTCACAGCCTTGCGCAGTTTCTTCATCAAAACATCCACAATGGTCTTCTCCAACGAAGCCGCCAAGTCCTCTTTATGATGCTCGATGAAATCAGGGTCATCCTTCATCCAATCCCGCAAACGATAGAGAAACGAGGTCTTCAAACCCGAGAAACTATAGTCGTAACCAGCAATATCGGGTTTCGAGAACTCAAACGCCTCTGGATTGCCTTGACGCGCCAGTTTGTCAATGATAGGACCACCAGGATACCCAAGCCCCATCACTTTCGAGCACTTGTCAATCGCTTCACCTGCAGCATCATCGATGGTTTGCCCCAAAATCTCCATGTCCTTATAAGAATTAACCTTCACGATTTGGCTGTTGCCGCCACTGACAAGCAAGCACAGATACGGGAATGTAGGCTGATCATAATCATCTTCGCTCTCCCTAATAAAATGCGCCAACACATGTCCCTGCAAGTGATTCACATCTATCATCGGAATACCCAAACTCCGCGCAAAGCCTTTGGCAAAGCAGACACCCACCAAAAGACTTCCCATCAAGCCTGGTCCTCGCGTGAACGCCACAGCATTGAGGTTCTCCTTCGTAATGCCAGCCCGCTTGATAGCAGCATCCACCACTGGCACGATATTCTGCTGATGAGCACGACTTGCCAACTCTGGCACCACTCCTCCATACTCCTCATGCACAGCCTGTGAAGCCGTCACATTACTCAGCAAGATGCCGTCTCGCAGCACCGCTGCGCTCGTGTCATCGCACGAACTCTCTATGGCAAGTATATACATCCTTACTTCCTAATGTTACTAATAAGTCAGTATTTCCAACCCCTCCTCGGTCATCAGATAGGTATGTTCCCACTGCGCCGAATCGCTTTCATCTTCTGTCACCACGGTCCATTCATCCTCGCAATCCACAAACACCTGCCAGCCACCCGCATTAATCATCGGTTCTATAGTGAACACCATGCCTGGCACCAGCAACATGCCCGTGCCCTTCTTGCCCCAATGCTCCATGTCGGGATCTTCATGAAACGCATTGCCCACACCATGCCCACACAGGTCACGCACCACAGTGTAACCATTCTTGTGGGCATGTTTCGTCACGGCAGCCGCTTGGTCACCCACAAAAGTGAATGGTTTGCAAGCTTCTGCACCAATCTCCATACACTCCTTGGCCACCTGCACCAAACGCTCACGTTCAGGTGTAGTCTTGCCTATGATGAACATACGGCTGGCATCGGCGAAATAGCCATCCACTATCGTCGTACAATCCACATTGATAATGTCACCCTCCTCCAAGATTTCCTCGGCATCAGGAATGCCGTGACACACGACCTCATTGATGCTGGTGCAGCAACTCTTTGGGAAACCTTCATAGTTGAGCGGTGCAGGAATGCCACCATGCTTAGTGGTGAAGTCATACACTAACTGGTCAATCTCCAATGTTGACATGCCCTCTCGAATCTTCTCTTGCACGAGGTCAAGCACCGCTGTGTTGAGTTTGCCAGCCCTACGGATGCCCTCTATCTGTTCTGGGGTTTTAATCAGTTCACGTGTAGGCACAAGATGACCCTTGTTCTGGAAATACAGAATCTTCTTGTCAAGCTCCGTCAACGGCTGTCCGCTCTTCACGTGCCAGTTTCTTGGATTTTTCTTCAACAATCCCATTGCTTATGTTTCTTTTCTCTGATTTAGTTGCAAAGGTACAACTTTTTTCTCTATCTTTGCACAAAGGAAATGCTAAAAACAACATACAAATGAAAACATTGAAAACAAGTATTGCCGTCCTGTTAGCACTGATGACTATGGCTTGTGACGGCAATCAACCAAAGCATACAGAACAGACCGCCACGCAAGGAGGCTATGTTGAGGCAAGCATCCAAGCCCTGCGCGACTACACGCTCCAAGATACCATCACCATTGGCGGACGCTTGTACAGTTACACCTGCGCCCTCACGCACGATGAATCACAACCCAGTTTCATCAACCCACAAGGAATCGAATACCACGAAAGTGTAGTCAACATCGCCATCCGCCGCGACAGCACCAACGTGTTCAAAAAGACATTCCACAAAAACAACCTCCATGAGTACGTGCCGGATACATTCCTGAAAAACTCTACGATGGTGGGCGTCAACTACAACTTCAACAAACGCGAAGAAGACCGCTCCGCATTTTACTTCATCATCACCGTAGGAGACCCTGACGTGACTTCCGACATGGCTTATCCCCTCGAGCTGAAAGTCGCCACCGATGGCAGCTACTCGTTGAAGAAAGCCGAGAACCTCGAGACTGGTCCTCTCAGCGATGGTTTGACTATCGACCCTTGTGAAGACGCTATCTAACAAACCGCTTTGTAACCGACAAAGACATTAGCAAAAAAGTGGTGGGCACCTCCATGCGAGATGCCCATCATTTTTTTGTGTATAAAAAGTAAAGCATAACAGCACTTTGACGAGCAGGGCATAAAAATTAGGTCAGTTTTGTTTTTCCCACCTTTTCTTCATACCTTTGCCGATGATATGGCAAGGCAAACGATGAAACGACGAAAGAAGGGATATTTAGGGGTGTTGGGATGCTTGGCAAGCATTGCAGTAGAAACGCTGACCGCCGCTATCTGTATCAAGGTCTTAGACATGGACGAAGTCGCTACATACTCCGCCGTCTTTGCCATGTTATGTATTTTCTTAGCATTTGTGTTTTACTACGATAACGATTATAACGAGCAGATTCAAAAGAAAAAGATCAGAAAAAAGGCTCAGGCAGAAAAGAAAATAGGTGTCGGATGTTTTCTCATACCCGCCCTGTTCTTCTTTATACTGGCATGTCTGCCAAATACAAGGAACAAGAGAGAAAACACGCCCAACAGAGAATCGATTCCTACACCATCCAAGTCCGACACCACAGCACACAAGACAAAGACCAACACAGGCAAAGTCTATCAAATAGAAACGATTAAAGACGATGACGAACAAGACGATGATGACTTAGACGAAGACCCTTACGACAATCCTGATTTCGATGACTTGTTCCCTGGCGAGGAATATGATGAGGAATTTCTTGATTCCAAAGGAGACCCCGAACTATACGACGAACCATAAGCAACAACTCATCATAAACCTATTTCATAGTTTCCTCCTTTCCATTCTTCATAATAAAGTAACATGTTTTTTTTGTAACGCACAAGAGGATTAGTAAAAAAGGTGACGGGCACTCTACATGGAGTGCCCGTCACCTTTTTTATATCTAATAATGATTAGACGTGTATGTGCTGTAAAATTACTTCACCAGAACAGCCTTGCCGTCGATGATGACGATGCCCTTGTAGCTTGCATCTACCCTCTGACCAGCGAGGTTGTAACGTACACCTGTCTTGGCAACAGGAGTCTTGATGTCCTCTACGCCAACGATTTCTTCTGGCACTTCGGGAAGCACATCTGGCGTGAAGATGTCAATGTTGTAAACATAAACATTCGCACCAATACCAAACTCATAACCTTCAGGAGCGTCTGTCACCTTGGCAACAGTTACACCATTATTTGTGGTAAGAACGACAATCTCACCATATTTCACATTATCAACTTTCAATGTGCCCTTTGACAAGAACATCAAACCTGACTTATCAGTAAAGATAGCTATTGTGCTGTATGATGGGTGAGAATTGTCTACTGTCAAACCTTCAAAGAGACCAGTCTTGTCTTCGGCATAAACGCTGCTGGCAATTACATCTGTCGGAACATCGTTCTCATCCAACTCGTAAGTAGGAATCCAAGTTCTCCAGTGACGGGCTGCATTACGGCTATCCGAGCCATCCCAGCCACAAGCAACGTATGCAGTCAGAACATCATCACCTGTCAAATCTGTACCGTCTTCGCCAATACCCTGCTCGAACTCTTCGATGGTATAGGTGGCTTTCACATTGCCATCCTCGTCTTCAATATAGTAGTGATCAATCACCTCTTGGTTAATCAGTGCCAACTGTTCATCTGTCAGATTCTGGAAATCCCAATCATGTTCAGTTTCCTCGTCATTACGAGCATAGTTCTCACCTGGCTCGAACACATCCATTTCAACCACACCTGGGAGATAACCATCCACTTCAACCGTCACCTTGACAGAAGACTCAGAAGAAAGCGGCTCATTGAAGGCAGGATTGCTGTTGGTCTCATCATCCCATTCGTGCTCGATAACCACACCTTCACCATTCTCATAAATGAACTTATAGCGTTCTCCACAGAGCGTATTGTTGTTCCATGCCATCTTGTAAGTGCGCTCCTTGCCGTTGATGCCGACCAAAGTCAGTGTTGGAGCATTCAATTGAATTTCGCCCACTGAAACCTCAATCACTTGAACTTCTGAAATCACGCGTGTAGATTCCGATACAGAAACAGCCTTCACAGTCACCTTACCATCAGGGTTGCCATCTTCCTCGTCGTCGCTTGCGTCAACTGAGATATATCCATCCTCAACATTGAATGGTGCATTAGGACCGAAGAACACCTGACCTGTTTCGTCATCAGTCACAAACTGGCTCTCGTCAAGCACCTTCTTGTAAACAGGAATCTCTTCCACTACAACAGGCTTGCCCTCTCCGTCCAGCACGGTATTGCCGTCTGCATCAGTCTCATAAACATAATCATAGTGGTCGATTTCCTCTGACTCCTTCAAGAATACAGGATCATCACCATCCGTTGAATAGTATGTCACCACCTTGTTTCCGAAAGTAGATTCACCTGGCTTGAACTCCAATTGACGAGCTTCACCATCCACACCTACAACCTTCAGCGATGGAGTCGAAACGACTTCTGCCTCACCTGCTGGAGACCAAATTTGGAAACGATACAAATAATTAGTTGTCTTGCCATTGAACTTAATGAAACAAGCACCACTGTCAATCACCTTGAAGTAGCGGAAAGCATCTGCAACGCTCTGAGGCTCCTCGCNTNCTTCTGNTTCTGGAGTTGCCAAGTCTTNAAGACCGNNGATNGCTTCCGAAATCTCTNCAAGCNCAAGNGGCTCCTGNGGAGTATCTNCCCAACCTGTATTTCCATTACATGCAACAGAGTTCACCACAAACGACGCAGCATCCTGATTCGACACTTCGAAGACGACAATCTGTCCTTCACGCAAACCATGAAGACCAATCCAGCGTTCATTTTTTGTGGAACGAAGCGCTCTATCAGCAGGCCAATCAATGCCATTTCCCGGCAGTTGAACGGACATGAACTCAAGACCAGAATTCGTCAGATACTGTGGCACATAACCATTGACTTTCACACCTGAAACTTCTGTACCATACTCAAGCGAATAGGCAGGTTCGATTGCTACGCCATTGACAGTTGCGTCAACAAAGTTCACGTCTTTCTCAAGGCGATAGCCATCCTCATAACCGGCGAGCGTCTCATTCTCGTCTGTCATTGTCTGCGCTGACAACGATAGTGGCAGCGATAGCAACAAAGCTGCCAAGAGGGGGGGGTAAAGTTTCTTCATAAGAAAATGTAAAGTTAGTAATGAATAAATAAAATGTTAGTATGATAACTCAATATNAGGCANNAAGATAAGAAGAAAAAGAATTTTGTACAACATTTTTTCACAATAAAAGGGCTTTGAAGACAAAAAAGACGGGAAAGACCAAGAAAACACGCCATGGAGAAAGCACACACATACAGGTAGATACCATCCCATCAGCTTTCACTCGGCAGGGAAGTTTGTCGTCACTCAACAAACACATTGCGCACACGAAGCGCACCACTTTGTGCGCACCCTGCACGAAATAACACAGACACCCTGCGCGTATTATTTCGCGCAGGGTGTCTGAAATCATCCACGCAGGGTGCGGACGTAGGGTAATCGGCTGTGAATCAGTTGCGCCTCACCGACGCAGCACCAAAGAGGTGATTTTCATGTCCTCATCAAGCACCGCAGCACCTTTGAAGTGCTTCACGCTGGTGGGAGTGGGTGCATCATCAGTTTCTCCGACTGTGCTAAACTCGGGGTCGAGCATGGGGGTATCGTCAGACAAATAGGTCTCTTCGTCGAGCAAAAACTGAACGCTAT
>WFMB01000108.1 GCA_009177185.1 Bacteroidales bacterium | reverse complement strand
GTGTGACTCACTCCCCATTTGGGGCTATTTTTTACTCNATGGTGTCAGTCTTTCGTTCGACGACTTGGATGCTGTCCAGCGAAAGGAGGATGCCGTTGGGGGCTTTGTCCAGTTCCGCGCGTTGAGCNTGTTGCAGGTAGATGGGGTAGNCCTTGCCGAGAGGAAGGATTTTCAGTTCCACGCGCNTGCCAACGAGGTCGGAGAGGCGGACGAGCATGGGCTTGCCGTTCCAGAAGTTGTCTTCGACGAGCCTGCCGTCGGCATAGACGCGAGCCACGTCGCCTCGGTAGGTGATTTGGAGGTAGAGGTCAAGGTGCTCGTTCAGTTCGTCAAGGTTGCCGATGCTCCATGTGGCAGCCTTGTCGAAGTCGCTCTCCACGGGTTGTGCCGCAACCTTCTGACGACCCAACTCCACCGTTCGGAGTCCTCCGCTCTCTTGAGTCAGCACATGGTTGACTTTGACGGGCAGTGTCTGCCAAGTCTCCTCCATGATGCGGTTGGCGTCTTTGTAGAGGATGCCTGTGGAGTAGTGGAGCTTTCCGTCTNTCTTGTAGGCTGTCATGGCCTTCTCCTTCGAGAGCACGCAGAGGGTCATCCCTGCGGCAGTGAANNGTTTGTTGAGTTTGNCGGTGNCGANCTNNCCATTNATGGAGAGTTGCGGCTTCTTGCCGTCGATGGCAATGAAGTAGAGCGTGTCGTCTGCCTTGCAGAAAGGTTCGACGCTTGCCCAGTCGATGACTGCCGACTGCAGGGCATCGTTCTGCGCGCGGACTGACCAATTACGCGGAGTGACATACGATGTGCCGCTTTCGTTGCGCATCCTCACATAGTCGTTGTAGAACTCGAAAGAACCACGGCGGGCATAGTGTTCGGAGAGGGTATCGACCGCCATCCTGCTTAGCTCTCCCCCCCAGTCGGCAAGGAACTGGTGCAGCAGTCGGCTCTCGTGCCACGCCGTCAGGTTAGGTTGTCCCATCTCGCCGAGCGGTGCCTGAAAGTCGTAGGTGATGTGAGGCATATCGTTGTAGTTGGTCACGTCGGTCTCCTGTGTCTCCGCCATCGTGTGCTTGGGGTTGTAAGGGTTCGTGCCGCCGTGGTACATATAGTAGCCGGGCAAGTTGCTGCCCGACCCCAGCTTGCAGATGGCAAGGGGCTTCACCTCCCGTCCGCTCATGTTGATGCGGCGGTGATACGACGGCATCATGCCACCGCCCAGTTCGCAGGTGAGGTAGGGATAGGAGAGGTCTTTCGTCTCCATCTGCGTGTCTTGGTTCTTGCCCAACGCTTCGGTGGCAATGACTGCCGACAGGCGCGTGTCCTTCATGATGAACGCCTTGGGGTAGTCGCCCGGCATGTCCTTCAGTTCTCGGTCCCAAAAGCCGTCGGCATAGTCGCCATAGAGGGGAAGCAGCTTGCCGAACTCCTCGTTGCCGTTCAGTTTAGGCCAACCCGTTCGTGTGTAGAAAGGCGTGTCGAAACCGGCCTCCACCGCCATCTCCTTCAGTGCCATGTAGTACGACCACGGACCGCGACACTCGTTCTCTATCTGCACCCCCACGATGGGACCTCCCTGCTTCCAAAGCAAACCGTTCACTTGCGCAAAGATGTTGTTGTAGAGCGTGCGTGTGGCTGCCATGAAGCCCGAAGCCTGCGAACGCAACTTGTATTGCTTCGGGTCGCTTTGTGCCTTGTCCGTCAGCCACACGGGGAACCCTCCTTGATAGGCTTCTCCGTGGCAGAAAGGTCCGATGCGCAGCACCACGGGCATGCGCTCTTCGCGGCAAATCTCTACGAACTTGCGCAGATTCCTGTTGCCGCTCCAATTCCACTTGCCTTCCTCCTCTTCGTGGTGAATCCAAAAGACGTAGGTCGCCACGACGGTGATGCCGCCAGCACGCATCTTCTGAATCTCGCGCCGCCATTCCCGTTCGGGCACGCGGCTGTAATGTATCTCGCCCATGACGGGCAACACGCGTTTTCCGCCTACGATGAAGCCGTGTGAATCGACCTCAAACTTCACTCCGTCGGGGTTGACATTGGTGCCAAAACAAAAGGTTTCTTGCGCCACAGCGGATGTGGCACAAGAAACCAAGATGCTTAGTAAGAGATGTTTGATGTTCATTAGAGCTTGTCCAATTCTGCAATGTTTTGTGCCACTTCCTCGTCTGTGACCGTGTAGTTCTGCAGGTCGCCGTTGATGTATGCTTCGTAGCTCGGCATGTCGATGAGACCGTGACCCGAAAGGTTGAAGAGGATGACCTTCTCCTCGCCTGTCTCCTTGCACTTCTGTGCCTCGCGGATGGTGGCGGCAATGGCATGGGTGCTTTCGGGCGCAGGGATGATGCCCTCGGTGCGAGCGAAGAGCATACCGGCCTCGAAGGTCTNCAGCTGTGGAATANCGACANCCCTCATCAGTCNGTCTTTCAGCAACTGGCTGACGATGACACCTGCACCGTGATAGCGCAAGCCGCCGGCGTGGATGTTGCTTGGCTTGAAGTTGTGTCCCAGTGTGAACATCGGCAGCAGGGGCGTGTAACCTGCCTCGTCGCCGAAGTCGTAGCGGAATTGTCCGCGCGTGAGTTTCGGACAGCTGTCAGGCTCAGCAGCGATGAACTCCGTCTTCTTGCCCTCCAAGATGTTGTGGCGCATGAAGGGGAATGCGATGCCGCCGAAGTTTGAGCCGCCGCCGAAGCAAGCTATCACCACGTCGGGATATTCGCCTGCCATTGCCATCTGCTTCTCCGCCTCCAAGCCGATGATGGTCTGGTGCAGACCCACATGGTTCAGCACAGAACCGAGCGTGTATTTGCAGTTGTCTGTGGTCGTAGCCAACTCCACCGCTTCCGAAATGGCAGTGCCGAGAGAGCCGGGGTGTGTCGGGTCTTTGGTGATGATGTCCTTGCCTGCACGGGTTGACATGGAGGGTGAGCCCGTTACGGCTGCGCCGAACGTGCGCATGATGCTGCTTCGGTATGGCTTCTGCTGCATGGTTATCTTCACCTGATAGACAGCGGCATCGAGTCCGTAGAGCTTTGCCGCATACGAAAGGGCGGCACCCCACTGACCGGCACCTGTCTCGGTGGTCACGTTTGTTGTGCCCTCCATCTTGGCATAGTAGCATTGTGGCAGGGCGGAGTTTATCTTGTGGGAACCGAGCGGACAAGCACTCTCGTTCTTGAAGTAGATATGTGCAGGAGTGCCGAGAGCCTCCTCCAAGCCGTAGGCACGCACCAATGGCGTGCTGCGGTAGTATTTATACTTGTTCAGCACCTCCTCGGGAATGTCAATCCACGCATGTTCGGTGTCCAGTTCCTGCACACAGCACTCTCTTGGGAAGATGTGTGCCAGGTCGTCCACCGTCAGCGGCTGCTTGGTGGCAGGGTGGATGGGCGGCATGGGCTTGTTCACCATATCGGCCTGAATGTTATACCACTGCGTCGGAATCTCTTCCTCGGCAAGGATGAAGCGTTTTTGTTTTGTACTCATTGTTGTTAGGTTTTGATTATTAGGAATGAATGATGCCACAAAGATAGGAATTTTTTACTTCATAGGTCTTAATTCCTGATTCAAATTTGCTGTTCGGCTTGTTCTCCATGTGAAAAACACGCTTAATGGTTGATTGTGGGGCTTTTTCAGCGATTGGCTGGTGAAAAAGCCTTACCTTTGTACACAAACTCTAATTCTCACAGACTCATGAATATGACTGGACTTTACACGATACTGCTGCTCATCGGCAGCAACGTGTTCATGACACTGGCTTGGTATGGTCACCTGAAATTGCAACAGATGAATATCTCGAACAACTGGCCCTTGTGGCTGGTGATTGTCTTCTCGTGGGGCATCGCCTTCATGGAGTATTCGCTTCAGGTGCCTGCCAACAAGCTGGGCTTCGATGGCAATGGCGGACCTTACTCGCTGGTGCAGCTGAAGGTGATTCAAGAAGTCGTCTCGCTCACCGTCTTTACGCTCATCGCCTCGTTTATGTTTCAGGGCGAGCACCTGCATTGGAACCACGCCGCCGCCTTCCTCTGTCTGGTGGCAGCGGTGTATTTTGTGTTCTGGAAGTGACTCGGCGTGTGAAGCGGTGTCACAGCCTCCAAATCGGAGTCCCCGACATCGGTCGGTCGGAGTCGGGGAC